>NZ_JBFHFD010000569.1:0-5684 GCF_041583735.1 Novipirellula sp. | reverse complement strand
TTAATCTATCTGTCGCACCAATCTTTCGGTCGTTATTTGTGGCACCGTCCCCCTCGGTCACTGCGACAAGAAACGACCGCCTGTTGCAGATTGACCGTGTGCGCGCCGTGTCGGTCATTCAGTGATTTTTGTCCGGTGATCGTACTGACGGAAAATAGACAGGAAGATTGGTGCGACAGGAAAATTGAAAAGACGGAAAAGCGAGTGGCCTCTCCTTCTGACTGCATATTTTTGTCCAATATTTTTTTGCCTGTGTTTGAGCATTGGGGGCGTTGCGTTTCTTTGGGCTCGTGGTCACCGATTCGTGTCGTCGGTTGGGCGGTGCGTCGATCGCTGTCGCCACTACCGCGGCTATTAACGCGATTGAAGAGTGCAAAGTGATGCCAGGTGAGAGGTGTCGGCTGGGAGCCGGATGCGCCGGCGGCGCCAGTCCGGTTCTGAGAGGGTTCGGTGATCAATTGGACAAGGATCAAATATGGTGACACCGCAAGGAGAAATCGGTGGCAAACCGTGAACACAAAGCGTATCCTAACATCGGAGAGACTCCGTTCTACTCGCCGCGGAGCCGCCGACTTCGCGTATTCAACTGGAACATCAACCGCGGCGGCCCGGTTATGCCAAACGTTCGCCAAATGATATGGAATACGTTTCCCCTTACCTAACTCACTGGGTTGGTCGAGGTCTCCCTGACACGGAGCAATACGACCTCTTGCTACACAAGATCGTGGCCCAAAGAGAGTTGCTGTTTTCGCACAATCCGATCCCATTCTCCTCGAAGTATGGCGGCTTGGCATCGAAAGAGACTTGGGGACTCGAAATGGTGTGTTTCACGGACATGCCTCTTTCAATGTCGTCCGATCACTGCGAAAAATATTCGAAGTTTGCTGCCGTATTTCGAAAGGCATCGCTGGCGAACTCATGCGTTTGCCCCGTGGCATACACGCTAAATCCTTTCGTAAGTCAGGCATACTCATATTTCTATTATGTCGGGATTGGACTTGAAGAGATTGCCGACGGTAAGGCGTTAACCAAGGGCAAGAGAGCTGGCAAGCGTTTCTTGCTTCACGAATACATGCAGCAACTCCATCAATTCTTGGCCTGGATTCAAGACTATAGCAATCAAGAATTCCCCTACGTCGAGGGAACGCTCGAAGCGAACGATGAACATGACGCGTTTTTCAATGACCCATCTGCGTTCTATTACGAACGCGAATGGCGAGCTGTCTACAGGCCCGGCGATGCGTTTCCGTGGGTCCGCCTGCACGACGGGCGAGCGTATTTTGGATATTCCGACTCCAGCTTGAAGTACTTGGTCGTACCGGAGAAATTCCTGGCGAGCGCAACTGCAGATCTGTCCGATATCACGTTTGCTGGCACCGCGCCGGAGGTCAAGTCGTTTGAAGACGTACTGTCGGGGGCGCTGGGATGACGACTGGCGAACCTCGCAATGCACCCGAGTCGCGAAGTCGAGCGTTTTGGCATAGGGAAATCTCTCGTCGCGACCGGGTGATTGCAATCGGTTCGTCGGCTGAATACGCAGCTTGAGCAGTTTACAAACCGCATGGCGTCACCTTACGATCCACCTATCGCTGAACATGAACAACCGACAGCCGATGGTTGCCCTCTCTTGGTGAGAATTGGCGTTTCGGTATTTGGACTAATCCAATTCGGAATCGGTTCCCTTTCGTTTGTTGCGATCGCATCCTACATCGCTGATTCGGACGCCAATCCGTCGCGGTATCAAATTCTGATTGCTCCCGTGCTCTTGTGGGTTTTATCGATTCCTGTACTCGTCGCATCCGCGCTTGTTTATCGCTGCGCTCGCAAATCAATAACTACACTCGAAACTTTGTGGTTCAATGGTGCCTCATTGCTTCCTTCCATTGGGCTCATCGGTGTGTTTCTTGCACCGCTGGTGCCCGGCTGACACAATGAAGCGGGGAGCCACGCCGTGAACCGGAGAACGGCTTGCAAGATTTTAGATATGGAAAGTCAACTGTCCGTTCCCGGTTACGGCCGCCGTTGCCCGTTGCAGACTTTTACATCGCGAATTGAAGGAGAAATAGCTTCTATGGATGAAGGTCCATCGATTGTTTCATACGTAATGGGCGCTGCTTTTTGTGCCCTGCTTATTTATTGGCAGGTGCTACGAGGAAAAGCAAAAAAGGCGACAGCAAATCGCGAACCACGCGCGCTCACGTTGGCGGACCTTCAAGGGAAGTGGAGAGTCGTGTCGTTTGGCCAGAATGGCGGAAAGGCACCTTTTTTCATCGCTCGGCGCATGAAGGCTCGACTTGTCGTCGAAGGAGACCGTTTCACCAAATTCATGGGTGACCGGCCGTTTGAAACCGGACGCTTAGTGATCTCCACAGACGGGAATCATTCTACATTCGACGAGTATGTCGATACAGCGGACGCGTCCGACAATGTCAGTCTTGGGATCATCCGATGGGTAGGTAATAAGATCGAGCATCTGCAGGGCAAGGCTGGCGAAGATCGGCCCACGGGATTTCCGTATTCAAGCGACTCAAAGTGCGGTTACGCTTTGATGAAACGTGAATAGATCCAATCGATCGGACGAATTGGGATTACAATGGGTTGGGCGCGGAGGCCTCGAAAGCGTCCGTTTGAAGTGGTTGATTTTTGGCTCGGCCCCGGTCAACCCCGCCGTTCTGCCATGGAGAAGCGTTCGCTTGGAATTTGACGACATCTACAACGTCACGTCGTCACTGACGCAGAATGGTGGCCGCAAGCTCACGCTTAAGCATCTTGACCAGTCGCACACTTACGCGGGTATGCTCGAAGGCACGCCGAACCGAAAGGCAAATGATTGGGGGATTGAGACCGATCTGAAATATGCTTCCCAGTACCGTTTCTCGCTCGGCAAACCGTACCTCATTGAACCGGAGCGACGCGACCATCTGCACGAACCCGGCGACATGGATCAGGTTCGTGAACGAACATCGAAATATCCAGCCGAATGGGGACGTGATCCGGAGTGGTTGCCGCTCGTACGATGTATCGGTTGCTTCTTCTCTACGACAACACGTAGGAACCCAACGAAAGACATGTCCTCATTAACCGTTGTGTGGTACCAAAACGATTTCGCTTACCCAATTGATGATGGTATACTTGCCGATCTCCGGTCGCTGGACTGGGATCGCTTGGCAACTGATTTCGAATACTGAGAAGAGGCAGAACCATGGGATGCAACGGAGCGGCGGTGGTGCGGTTTTTCGTGAGATCAATGTCAACTCCCGCCGCCCGCTCATCGCTTCCGTTCTGTCGCAGGGAAATCGTGAGACGCGTTTGTGCAATTTAGGCGAACTGTAGTGCGAAAGCTGTTTCGATTTAGAATCCGAACGCTCCTGATCGTTGTCGCTCTTCTTGCCCTGATCCTCGGCATTGGGCCTCGACTCTGGTGGCGATACAAAGTCAACTCCGCATTGGATGCCACCCTCGCCATTGGGCCGGACTTGTATTGGGAAATCGATCCACGAGCGTCGTCGACCAAAGAAGATTATGCCTACCTTCTAAGCGACCATGAACGCGTGAGCACTCGCCTAGTGTCAATTCTGAGATCGGACGAGCAACTTCAGCGACGCGTAAATGCGGTAAAGACCATGCGCTCGCTTTCCGCACATTCCGGCTCGTTCAAAGTTCGCCGACAGATTCTCCCTACGCTAATTGAAGTTGCTTGCGACGAAAGGTCCGCGGATTCGCTCGTTCGCGAAACGGTTGAAACGATCGCTGATTGGATTCCCTCAACCGGCGTCTCTCCGAAAGATCGGGCACACATTTGGCACGCCGCGATTGCCTCCAGCAACGAGCAGCGAATTGCATGGATTGATGCTTTGATTTCGATTGGGGGCAGAGAAGAAACGAAATTGATTTTGAGATTCGGAAACACGCACGATAAAAAGGAATTATGGGCCGTTTACAATTCGCAATTCCGTGGCGTTACATGGCAGGGCTTGCTTCCGCATCTACGCCGTTGGATAACAGACCCTGTCATCGCCGAACACGCTTTGGAATTCAGCGTGCTTTCTCACACTCAGGAGGGGCGTGAGATACTCATACAATTCATCGCTGATTATGAACATGAGAAAGTCTTGAGAGACAAGGCGATCCAGCAGCTGACGCAGACAGTTGCCGGTATTGACGAGCTAGAGGCTGCTTGCGCAGATCAACAGGTAGCAGATGGCATCAGTACGCTAGTCGGTATTTCGTGTACGCAGCACCTTGCGAACGCAAGAGAACAGCTAGCGAGTCACAACGCCGACAACTTATGGGACGAACTAATCAAGGGACTTGATCCGATGTACTGGCTCCCGTCATCCGGCACCACACTGCCGCCGGAAACCGAGGCTCAGTACTCTGAATTCCGGCAACACAGTTCGCAGTTGTCGTTGAAGTGCCTTCGACTGCTATCTGGCAATTCGGGCGGTTCGACACCGGGTGATTGGACGTCGTGGCGTGAATCGAATGCAGGACGTGCAGTCGCACTTGAAGAACTCCTGCAGCTCGTTTTAGACCATCCGGAGATGATCAGTCACTCAACAATCGTGCGTCGAATCGTGCCGCATCATATTGGCGCATTGCCCCGAACGTGCATTCCGCTTTACCACCAGATGCTGCAATCAGATAACGTCACCGTTCGGTATTGGGCTTGCCAAGCCCTTCTTGCGTTTACGGATTCGCCGGAGGCTATTGATGTTGCAATCGATCTCATTGACCAATCGAAACCGAGTGATGCTGCTTCCGTACATCCAGGGGCAATCTCGATGCTACGAAACCGATTTGCTGTTAATTACTTCTGGGATACCGATGCTTGGCGTAAATGGGCATCCACGATACGATCAGACGTTCAAGAGCAAAACGCTGATCCGCGGTAATGCGACAGAACAAAGCCGTAAACCGGAGCACTCATTCGCGTGGCAACTGAAATCAATGTCTTCCGTTCGTGCCCGGTAGCGGCAGTCGACTATGAAATCCGAGGTTGCAAGTGATGTTAAAGTGTTTCTCTCGTCGTATTTTATTTTTTTTCGCGGGTGGTGGTGAAGAACTTGGATTTTCTGGTTTTGGAGTTGAAGAAGCAGGCGACGGAGTTGAATTTGCCGAGGTCTAATGCGAGAATCTTCATGTGTACTTTGATCCTTGTGTTTGGTGGGTGGAGTGAATGTGACCGGCAGCCGCACGCTGCCGAGATCACGGGTCCGAGTCGCCAGTTATTTTGAACAAATGGCTCCCACCCATCAAACCTCGGACTTACATGGATTCTTTATCCGATTGAACCGACTGTAGGGTCGCCGTGAATGGAAAATCGTCAGTGAGGGGAATGGTTTGCAAAATCGGGGAACGGGCCTACATGGAATCCCTGATCGCTGATGGCATCGTTTACATGAACACTCTCCGGAAATTCTGGGAGACGGAAGACTCTGGTGTTCGCGGCGACCCGCTCGATACCGTTCACACAATGGCGAACGGCGCACATGGCGAAGTTCGCACCCCAGACGGCGAGAAAATTCCAGTTGAGGTAACTTCCTGGACCTTGCAAACGCGTCCGGCGGATCCTGACTCAATAAACCTGTTTTGTATGTATGCTTTGCGTTGGGACGAGCATGCACCACCAATCGATGATCGAGTTCAAGGCTTCGGTGACACCGCGGTGCTGTTTAACGACC
>NZ_JBFHFD010000568.1:0-5687 GCF_041583735.1 Novipirellula sp. | reverse complement strand
TTTTCAATTCAAGCTTCGTGATCCCGATCCGCAGGTTTTGGAGCAAATGATTCAATCGCGGGAAACGCCGCAGGCGAACGCAAACACCGGTGTTATCGAGATCGTCTTGCAACGAAGATTGGGGTGGGAAAAGCCGCCAGAAACGCAAGGTCGCCGATATCGGGACCAATTGATCGTGGAGTTGTTGCACTATCCTCCCGATGAATTTGTGACGCCTACGATCGCCATTTACCGAATGCCTCGCTAATTGGCCAAAATTGCAGTTTGCTTCGTCTGTTGCATTTGGTGACGCATACGAAACAAGGGAATCAGACACGATCTTGTCCGGTAGACCGACGCAACGGCGAGTCTGCAGTATTTAGCACATGCTGCAAACTTTTGCTTCACTTGGGCGTCTGAAAGCGGACGCAATGCGTCAATAAGCTCGGTTTTAGAGGGTGCGGCGATATGGCACACCGCGTGCATCGTTTCCGCTTCGTCGAGTTCTTGGACGAACCCGAATTCATCACCTCTCTGAAAACTCCGAAGAAAAGGAAAGCACTACGATGTTTCGTTCATCCCTCGCTCTGTCATTGTTGACGGCCATGTTTGCGACAGACGTTTCACCTGTGTCAGCATCGCGGCAAACCAACTCGAGTTCGACTCCCTCACAAGCTCAAAGTACACCAGCCGAAGTGCCCAGCGAAGATCAAAAGATCGTCAATGAAGCTCGGCAATGCCTCGGCCGAGAACTACGTAATTTGTAGATGGACAGGCCCAGCCCGCAGGCGGTGTCGGGTTAGAACTCGATTACTTGATCGCCCGCACGCGAGACGCGAGATTCGCTGATCAACGTCAATGCGTGCGAACTCAAACGCTAGTCCTGCGATTTGCGACCAAGCGGAAGCCATGTCCATTGTAAGGGCTTGGTTCGCTTGGCGAGCGAATGAGGCAAACTCAGGGATGCACACACGACGGTAAACAGCGTGCTGTTTTGCCAAGACACGGGGTTACGTGGATCTGGGCTACATGGATCTGGGGTGGTCGTTGCCGATGCCGAGCCGGCCGGGGCGGTGCAGGTCATCGCGGTTTGCGTCGCAGCATCATGGTCGTCAACGAATTGGTCGCATGGTGACGGTTTGTCGTGAGACGAATTTCCCTGTATCTGCTCAGCAGTACTGTTTAGCACCATCTGCCCCGCCAGCATGACCGAATGCAGTAGCGTGACCATTGGCAACGATCCAAAGCGGACCGAAGTGGCGGTCGGTTGCGGAGTCGTGTTGTGCGGGTGAATGATCGCCACCTGTTCGTGTGTGACCGGTGACGTTTGCAATCGCCGGGTCGGATTGGACGCCGAATTGCGGAGGTTCGTCGCGGTTTTTGCCGAGCCGTGATCTTGGTCCTCCGTCCCGCTCGGCCCGAGCATCGACATCGCCATGAAGCTGTCCACCGCGGCATGGTTCGCCAAGGGCTCGGACGAAAGCGAGGCAACGGATGCCGACCCGCGGGCGACTCTTTGCTCAAAATAGTGGAAATCGTCATCGATGTAGCTGACGTGGGCGTTGAGATCCGACGCCGTCAGCGAGCTTGATTGCAGCGGTTTTGTCGACTGAGGCGGGCTGACCAGCGTGATCATCGCTGCAGAAGGCGTGTCGATTTTCGCACGTTCAGCACGTTGGATTGGCAGCACGGGCATTAGTGCTCTTTCGGGCGAGTTGTAATTGGTTTGGTCCGTCACGGTTGCTCCCGTATCGTCCAAATCATCCGGAGATACAGCGGGGGATCCGTTATCGGCTGGTTCGCTGTCTTCGGTTTCGGTCATGCCCGGTGAGTCTTGGTCCCATTCCACGATCGCTTGGTCGCGGTTTGACGAATCCGTTTCTGTTGGACGGCCGGGCGGATCCGATTCATGCGACTCGTTCCGGTGATCGAGCGGTGGCTGCAGGGGCTGAGTTGGAGCCGGCCGGCCGAGGGTCATCTGACGCACGTACGCAGGTGCAGCGATCTGTACCAGATCGTGCAGTGACGTTGATGGATTTGGGGCGGGTTCGCTTGCAATGCTCCATTCGTCGCCAGCCAATAACGCACGCGTTTCCAATCGCTCGATTAAACCAAGAAACGAACGTTGGCGTTTGGCTGTCGCTGTTTTCTTCCAATCATGCCGAGCCATTGACGTTCCCTTCCTTTTCGTTGCCCGAATCGGCGTGATCGCGAATGCCGGTTGTCGGTTGGTTAGGAGCTTGCATCGGCTGTAAGACTCTCGCTTCGGCTTTCCAATCGACGTTGGTGCTCGTTGTGCCAGATTGATCCTGGATCTGATGCAGGATTTGGTCTAGTTGTTCGCGGTGGCTCTCTAAACTTTCCCGGTAACTCGCGTTGTACGGAGCCTTTCGCACAGCAAGCGATTGAAACTCCATTGCTTCGGTCAAATGCTGAACTGCGTTTTCCATTTTGCCTTGATGTTGGTCGATGACACTACGGTTATGCAGCACGCCCGCCAGTCGGCTGAGTGTATCGGCAGGGGCGGTCTCGGATACCAAGTTACGCCTCAGGATCGCTTCGGCCCTGATAAACTCCTGTGTCGCCAATTCGTTGGGTTCACGGTTCCAAAGCAATTGGCCAAGGTTGTTATGGGCCACGGCGAGATGTTGGCGTGAGACAGGGTTGCCGTGGTCGGTTTCGACTTCCAGTGCTGCAATCGACGCACGCACCAATTTGATCGCTTGGGTGACGTCGCCTCGTTGGCCCCACAAGGTAGCCAAGTTATTACGTGCGATCGCTAATTGGCACAGCGGCGAGGGTTGCCATGCGGCGAGCCGTTCGTCGCTTTCGCGGACTGCGTCTTCAGTAGGAGTTAAATTCCACGATTCAAGTTCGCTGATATTGGCTTGCAGCAGCGTTTCGGCTTGATCTGGATCGCGGTCCATCAGCATCGCCACCCGCGCATTCCGGCATTCAAATAACTGCTGGCGTGTGCCGCGGTCTTCGTCGTGTCGACGCGATACGTTTTCAAGTTGTTGCTGCAGATCCATTAACAATCGGTCAGCCTGTTCGGCATTTCCGCAGACCCACAACAAAGATCCCAGGTTGGTCTGCGTCATGGCCCACTGACGGAAAAATCGCGATTGGTTCTTGTGGCTAGCGAGCAGCGTCTCAAGTAACGTTGTCGCTTGTTGATAACCTTCTAAGGCTTCGCTGTAGCGTCCCTGGTCCTTTCGCAGCGCCGCTAGATTATGAAAGCAGAGTGCCAAGTCGGCTTGATCCGACTCGGTGCTTTGCCCCTGATTGGCCAGAGCGGTAAAGTCAGCGATGGCTTGCCGATAATGAAGTTCCGCGTCCTCGAATTTTCCCAATCGAGTCTGCAGTGCTCCGAGCCGATACCGCACTTTGGCAAGCTCGGATCGCATGTGCGTGCTTTGCTTGGCGTAACGCAGGAAGTCCAGATAGTATCGTTCGGCTTCGTGCTGTATCTCGGCTCGCAACTGATCGGTGCCGGGGATCTCGGCCAGTCGTTGTGAGAACTTGCCACTGAAGCGATCGACTGCATGATGCGCTTGGTCCAGATGCAGCTGAGCTCTTACGGTGGCTTCGTCCTTCAGCTTGCTTTGCCGCGATACGAGCAGCATTCCCACGGACATCGCAATCCCGAGCGTCAGCGAAATTGCCAACGCCGAGCACACCAGCCCTTGTCGACGCATCGCCCATTTGAATGCTCGGTCGACAAGCGTGGGACGCCGCGCCAAAGTGGGACGGCCGTCCAGAAAACGACGTAAATCTTCGGCTAATTCACCCGCGGTGGCGTAACGCTCGTCTTTTGATTTGGCAATCGCTTTACCAACAATCGTTTCCAAGTCGACTGAGATCGCCGGGTTCAGCCGGCGAAGTGATGGAGGATCGTGTGATTCGATTGCACTAAGTAATTGTTCGCGGTTGGTTGCTGCAAAGGCGGGCTGCAGCGTCAATAATTCATACAACGTGATGCCAAGCGAATAGATGTCGGTGCGGTGATCGACTTCTTGTGACCGTCCGGCGACCTGCTCGGGACTCATGTAGCGAGCGGTGCCGATGATATTGCCGTGGGCGGTCAGATTGTTGACGCCGCGACAACGAGCCAAGCCAAAGTCGGCGACCCATACCTTGCCAGCCGCGTCGACCAGCAGGTTGGATGGTTTGATGTCGCGATGCACCACGCCTTGTTGGTGCGCGTAATCGAGTGCGCCGGCGACGTCGATAATGATCTGGACCGTCGAACGCACAAAATCGCGATTGCGGACGGTTTCGGCGGTGTTGATTGCCGTGCTGGCGAAGGGGCTTCGCGATGGGGACGCGACCGCGTGCGAGGTTCCGCCGGTGCGTGCTTTGGACAACGCATCGCTGGCCAGGGCGTTCGCGGAAACACCGATGGTCGTGTTAAAGGCCACGTCACTCAGGTCGTCGGCCGCGAAAGCGTCGCCGGCGTGATGAAGCTGCGATAGCGGACGGGCTTTTTGCTGATGCCGCATCTCTTTGATCGCTTGTTCAAGCGTTTGTCCATCGATCAGCTGCATGCTGTAGTAGTGAACGCCACGCTCGCAGCCGACGGCAAACACCGGCACAATGTTAGGATGATGCAACGAGGCTGCCGCTTGGGCTTCGTTACGAAAACGTGCGACTTGTTGCTGGTCCAAGACCGCGGCAAATGGCAACACTTTCAAGGCAACACTGCGCTGCAACGAAAGTTGCGTTGCCGCATAGACCACGCCCATTCCGCCACGGCCGATTTCACGCTCGATACGGTAGTCGCCGAGCTGCGATTGGCGGCCAAATTCGGTGGGGTCTGCAGCAAGGTCCGTTGGCCTGGTCGGCGTTTTGTGAACAGGGCGACAAAGCAGCCTGAGACTTTCAATGTGCCCATTCAGATGCTCGCTGAGTTCCGGGTGCTGCTGCAGCAATCGTTCCGCTTGGGCTTCGTTACCCGCCTCGAGTGAACATGCGTATTGATCCAACAGTTCGGCCAACCGTGTTTGCATGCCGGTCGGTAGATGTTGCCAAGAGGGTAGGGCAGGGGGCGTTGCAACGTGCATGTTTGGTTCACTCGATCAACGTTGGTTCATGGTCTCGCGGAGACGTTCGATGGCCCGCATCCAAAGCATGCGGGCCGCTCCGGGGGTTCGCTTCATTCGCTCGGCGACACGGTTAAATGGCAGTCCCTCGATGTGCCTCAGCACAATCACTTCTCGATATTCGGTAGGCAGGTCGGCGATCGCATTGGCCATTTCCACGAGTGATTCCTGGTGATCCGCTTCGGACGCAGGCGATCGTGCATGATCCGAAAGCATCGATTCAATTCGCAGATGGGACCGGCTCAAGGCGTCATTGGCATCCTCGAGTGATCGTTCTTGGCGAACGTCCCGTTTCGCCGCCAACAGGTGAGTTTCCACCGTGCGGGCGAGATTATTGATCAGTATCTTTCGTAGCCAGCCGGTAAACTCGGCCAGCGTACTACCGGAAAATTTCTCAAAATCACGGTGCGCCTCCAGCATGGTTTCTTGAACCACGTCGGACGAACTGACGCGTCGTCGGACCCTCGCATCAAGCTGGGCCTGAGTAATCACCTCCATGTAATTGCCATATTTTGATAGCAGCGCTCCCACACTCGCAGCATCTCCTGCCCGAGCGAGTTGCAAAAGTTCGGACGAGGAGAGTTCCGTGGGGTTGATGGCGGTGTG
>NZ_JBFHFD010000567.1:0-5689 GCF_041583735.1 Novipirellula sp. | reverse complement strand
TTTAAATTCCGCAGGCCGAGCGTCTGAGGAAATTGCGATTCTGTTCTACTGGATGAGTGCCGGCGCGGTTGCGATCTGGGTGATCGTGATTGGCGTTGCCGTTTACGCTATCTACCAACCGGGACGACATCATCCACGCACTACCAAGATGTTAGTCATTGGCGGCGGCGCAGTGTTTCCCACTGTCGTGTTGACCGGACTTCTTTGTGTCGCACTGCCGATGTTACCCGAGTTGCAACGACCTGCACCCCCTGGCAGTCTGCAGATTCATGTTAGCGGAGTGCTGTGGTGGTGGCGTGTCGACTACCTGACCGCCGACGGCGCGAAAATCACATCCGCCAACGAAATCCGGATTCCCGTCAATCAGCCGGTCGAATTCAAACTGAATAGTGAAGACGTGATCCATTCGTTTTGGATTCCTTCGCTCGGCGGCAAAGTCGATATGATTCCTGGGCGGCAAACGCGGTTGCAACTGTACCCGACGCGGGTTGGGACTTACCGCGGTGCGTGTGCCGAGTTCTGTGGCACCGCGCATGCACAGATGAATTTTGATGTCGTCGTCATGCCTGTTAATCAATTCAACGATTGGTTGAATGGTCAAGCGGCGAACGCAAGACAGCCTGTTGAACCCAATGCAATCGCAGGTCAGCAACAATTCCTCAAATACGGCTGCAGTGCGTGCCATACGATTCGCGGTACCGTCGCGGAAGGAAAATTTGGTCCCGATCTGACCCATTTTGGTAGCCGGATCAGTATCGCGGCCGGCGTGTTGAAGAACAATCCCGAAAATTTGTCGCGCTGGATCACGCAGGCTCATGATGTCAAACCAGGAACCGAGATGCCGGAATTTGATTCGTTGGCCGACGATGATCTGAAGCAGATGGTCACTTACCTGGAGCAATTGGAATGAGCCAGGACGATGTCGCCAACGATCAAATGACCTCCGACGACAGTACGGCAGATGAGGTCCCGGTATCCGAGGACGGGATGTCCGCGCAAGCGAAGCGATTGCTCGCACCATGGCGGACGCCGACGGGGTGGCGTTATTGGTCGGCGGTGAATAATTCCGAAGTCGGATTGTGGTATACCGTCACCGCGTTCGCTTTCTTTTTGTTTGGCGGCGTGCTTGCGTTGGTGATGCGGATTCAATTAGCGCTGCCTGATAACCACTGGTTGACGCCCGAGCAGTACAACCAAGTGTTCACGTTGCACGGCAGCGTGATGATGTTCTTGTTCGCGGTGCCGATTCTCGAAGCCATTTCGATCATGTTGCTGCCGCAGATGCTGGGGGCTCGTGATTTGCCGTTTCCACGTTTGTCGGCGTACGGCTATTGGTGCTTTTTGATTGGCGGAATCTTCGTTTGTGGGTCGCTATTTTTCGGGGTAGCACCGCGTGGCGGTTGGTTTATGTACCCGCCAATGACGACCGAGTATCAAACTGATGTCGGAGTCGATATCTGGTTGTTGGGACTTTCGTTCATCGAAGTGGCCTCGATTGCTGCGGCGGTCGAATTGATCGTCGGCGTGCTGAAGTGTCGACCGCCGGGGATGCGGCTAAATCTGATCCCGCTGTACGCTTGGTACATCCTTGTTGTCGCCGTGATGATCTTGTTTGCATTCCCGCCGCTGATCGCGGGTGACTTGTTGATGGAATTAGAACGGACGCTGGATTGGCCGTTTTTTGATGCATCCCGTGGCGGCGATCCGTTGTTGTGGCAACACCTGTTTTGGATTTTCGGTCACCCCGAAGTTTATATCGTCTTTTTGCCATCGATAGCCTTGGTCGCGATGATCGTGCCCACGTTTGCCCGCGTTCCGATGGCGGGCTATGGATGGATTGTATTGGCGGCGGTGGGGACCGGTTTTTTGAGTTTCGGATTGTGGGTTCACCACATGTTCACGACCGGATTGCCCGGGCTGACGATTGGCATTTTTTCTGCAGCGTCCGAAGCGGTTGCGATCCCCACCGGCATTCAAATCTTTTGTTTTATTGCCACGTTGTTGATCGGACGGATCACGCGGTCGGTGTCGCTGTTGTTTGTGCTAGCTGGGTTGGCGACATTTATCATCGGCGGTTTAACAGGCGTGATGGTTGCCGTGGCGCCGTTTGATTACCAGGCTCATGACACCTACTTTATTGTCGGGCATTTACATTATGTATTGGTGGGTGGCACGATCTTTCCAATCATGGCTGGCGTTTATTACTACTATCCGCTTGTCATGGGAAAACAGTTGTCGGAGCGTTACGGACGTTGGGCATTTTGGTTGACGCTGATCGGCTTTAACGTCAGTTTTTTCCCGATGCATTTGACCGGGTTGTTGGGGATGCCGAGGCGAGTCTATACGTATCCCGCAGATATGGGTTTTGACACGTTGAATCTGATTTCGACCGCGGGGGCATTCGTGTTGGCAGCCGGGTTTGTGGTGTTCCTGTGGGACGTGTTGCGTCCGAAGAAACATCAACCACTTGCAGCTCGGAATTGTTGGAACGCCGGAACGTTGGAATGGTTGGCCGAAGTGCCCGATCAACCTTGGGGAATACGATCGATTCCAATCATCAAAAGTCGTTATCCCCTTTGGGATCAAAAGAACTTTGTTGACGACATCGACCAGGGGAGATTTTATCTGCCGGACGCCGAAGAGGGACTGCGAGAAACATTGGTGACGTCCACGATGGATGCCGAACCAATTCAATGTCTACGCGTTCCTGGGCCCACGTTTCTGACCTTTTACGCGGCGTTGTTTACTGGCGGTGTGTTTATCTTGTCGACCTATCATTGGTGGACTGCCGCGGTGTTCAGTGGCGTGTTGGCGCTGGGGACGGTGATCGCTTGGCTGTGGACGGGAACGGCGGTGATCCCGGAAAAATCGCACAAGGATGTGGGGTTGGGTTTGAGTTTGCCGATTTATGTATCCGGTCCGCGAGCGGTCGGATGGTGGGCGATGTTTATCACCATGCTTGGCGATATGACCGCGTTTATGTCGCTGGTGTTTGGCTACTTTTTTTATTGGACCATCCACGAAGATTTTCCTCCTCAGGACGCGGCGGGGCCGGGGACGTTGTGGCCAAGCGTCTCGCTCGTCGCCGCCGGGATCGCTTGGGCATCAACATGGGCGGCTCACAGACTTAACCGTAACGATAAAGCACTCGGGTTTTATCTCAGCAGCGTGGTTGCAATATTAGCGTCGCTGTGTGCCGCAAGCGTGCTGGGGTTGGCACCCCTGCTGACTCAGATGGATCCGAGCCGGCATGTTTATCCTGCCATCGTTTGCGTGTTAGTGCTTTGGACCGTCGTGCACCTGTGTGTCGGATCTCTGATGCAAACGTACTGCGTCGCACGCCGATTGGCTGGCAAGATGACCGCTTGTTACGACGCGGACATCACCAATGTGATGCTGTATTGGCATTTCTTGGCGTTGACGTCGTTGATCACGGTTGCCGTGATCGCTTGGTTCCCTTGGGTGGCGTAAATAAAGGAGTTTGTCCCGTGATCTCGAACAAGCCGACCCCCATGCGACGCAACCATATTCTTTGGCTGGTGGTGCCTCCGGGGGTTTGGGCGGTCCACTTTTTAGCGAGTTATCTGACCATCGCAATTTGGTGTGCCAAGTTCGCCGATGAAAGTGCCGATGCAACCCCGGTGCGGATTGCGGTTGCCATTTATACTGTCCTTGCACTAGCGATCATCGTTGGGATGGGATTTCTTAGTTACCGGCAACACCGCACTGGAGGCACCGCGCCGCATGACGAGGACACCCCCGGGGATCACATTCGATTTACCGGTCAAGCCACCTTTTTGTTGTCGCTGTTGAGCGGAGTGGCGACTTTTTTTACCTCGCTGGTGGTCGTGTTTGTGGGGAGTTGTGACTGATGCAACTCGCGTGTTGGAACCTTGGTTGGATCGTTTTGGCAGCGGCATGGTTGGGGCCGCTTCCCGAGCTGGCCACCACGTCATTTGCTGCGCATATGACGCTGCATATGGCCGTGGTTGCGGTAGCGGCACCGCTGCTTGCGATTGCCATTGCCGGTAAAGCATGGGATCCAGTGATTCGGTCTCCGCGTTCCTTTTCACCTGTTCCTGCTTCGGTCGGTGAATTGTTGATTGTTTGGGCGTGGCATGCGCCGGGGCTGCATCATTGGGCTCGGCATTCCGCAGTGGGGTTTGTGAGCGAGCAAGGCATGTTTTTAGCCGCAGGGTTGTGGGTGTGGATGTCCGCGTTCGGTGGCACCGCCCCGCGGGATCGCGGTCGCAGTGCCGCTGGGGTGATCGGATTGCTGTTAACTTCGATGCATATGACATTGCTCGGAGCGTTGTTGGTGATGTCACCACGACTGTTGTACATGCACCATGGTCGCAGCGAATTATTTACGCCGATCATGGATCAACATCTCGGTGGCGCCGTGATGTTGGTTGTCGGTGGGATCGCATTTCTTGCCGGTGGATTATGGCTAACGAAAGATCTCGTGTCGCTCGGTCGACTCGAAATGGGGACGCATGAGGGATGAACAACTCACGAACAAATTGGCAACGTCTCAAAGAGCTCACGATCCTGTTGGTGGGCTTGGGCGCGATCGGCATCGTCGTGTTGGTCTCGGGAGTCTTTCCGATCAAAGCCAGCAGCGGACATTGGCCGATCACCACTTGGATACTCGATTATGCCAGTGATCGATCGGTCGATTTTCATAGTGCTGGGATCGAATCGCCGCCACTGGACGAACCTGGCATGATTCGATTAGGCGCGGCAAGCTACGATGCGAATTGCTGCTGGTGTCATGGACGCCCTGGATTGCCCGCGCCCCGTGTGCCAGCAGAGATGACGCCATCGCCACCCTACTTTCCCGCAGCAACGTTCGATCAAGAGCCACGCGAGTTGTTTTACATCGTCAAGCATGGAATCAAGTTCGCGGGGATGCCGGCTTGGCCGTCGCGTCAGCGAGACGATGAAGTTTGGCCGCTGGTGGCGTTCTTGAAATCGTTCCCAGACATGGACGTGGCGACCTATTTAGAACATGTTCAGGTGTCGATGGAGACCGATTCGGCGACGAAGCAACTTGTCGCAGACGCCTGTGCGTCATGTCATGGAGCCCACGGGCACGGCCGCGCCGGAGACCGCGTTCCCGTGATCGCGGGGCAAAACCGCGAGTATCTCGAGATGACGCTCGAGGCATTTAAAACAGGGCAGCGGCACAGCGGGATCATGGAACCAATCGCAGCTCGGCTGGACGCAGCGGAAATTCGAAAGCTTGCGGAATACTTTTCAAAACAGCCCGCACATCCGTCGGAAAGCGGTGAGGACGAGCCGTCATCGCACCCTGCGGAAGCCCAATCACGTGAATTGAATGAATCCGAACAAACGCTGTACGAACTCGGAAAATCGCTTGCCAATCATGGTGACGGACCGCAGAAGATCGCATCGTGTGCCGAATGTCATGGCCCCACCCCGATCGACCGCAGTGTCGAGTATCCTCGATTGGAAGGACAACCGGCAGCATACCTGCGTCAGCAGTTGCATCTGTTTGCCGATCAAGCTCGCGGCGGCACTGAAAATGCGGACTTAATGCATGGGATCGCCAGCAAGTTGTCCGACGAACAGATCGATGCGTTAGCGTTGTACTACTCGCGCTGAAGGCTTGGTTTCCGACGCGGTCAACTTGGAACGTCGATTTTTCTCGTGACCGGTAGAGGTA
>NZ_JBFHFD010000566.1:0-5718 GCF_041583735.1 Novipirellula sp. | reverse complement strand
GCAAGGTGAGTTCGTCGAGCCGCACGCGTCCCTGTTCGGCTTGGCCACGGACTTCTGCCACCGCGGCTTCGCGTTGACTTTGGTCGCGACGCTGTTGCTGCATCGTCGTGGAGAGTGCCTCGTATTTCTGTTCGGCGCGAGCGATGTCAACCGAGATCGCCATCACTTCGCTGGTCGCGGATTGCAGTTCGGTTTGGGCGCCAGAGAGCATTTCGTCGATCTCGGCGGCTTCCATCTCGAGCGTTTCGATCTCTTGCTGACCGCTGGCGATGCGGCTGCCCATGGCGGCGTATTCACGGTCCGCCGCGGTGCGAGTCTGGTTGGCGGCGACGACTTCGGCATCAAGTTCGTCATGCGCTGTTTTGAGCGAAAGGTAGCGTTCTTGAGCGTGACGCAAATCGGCGACCGCAGCAGCACGCTCGGTGATCTGGCTGCGATGTTTTTGCTCGATGCGTCCAAGTTCGGCGGCTTGATCATCGACCAATGACGCCAATCGCTCGGATTCAGCCTCGGTTTCTTTTAATTGGAATTGGTAGTGTTTGATCTCTTGTTCGGCGGCCGTGATTTGGCTGCGTCGGCTCACCAAGCCGGTCGAGATACTGGCGGGGCCGACGACGACGGTGCCATCGGTCTCCAGTAATTCGCCAGTCGCGGTGACAAATCGCAACCCCGCACCACTGAGTTTTCGCAGTCCCAGTGCCGTTCCCAGCGAATCGACCAACCAAGTGCTGCTGAGTAGGTGACGCGACAGTGGTTCAAACATCGCGTCGCATTTGATCATCCGGTCGCCTCGCCCGATCACTCCTTTGAGTCCATCGAGTCGGATGCGGTCGCCGGGGCGTCGACGTGGTAATTCATCGAGTCGGATCAGACCGACACGGCTGTTGATTTTCAACTTGCCCGACAGAATCGCTTCTTGCAAGTTGCCACCGCTGACGATTACGTATTGCGCTCTTTGTCCCAACGCAGCATCGATCAGTGGCGCGACATGCGTGTCGACTTCAAAACACTCCGCGACAATGCCGTGCATCGTCTTGGCGATCGGGTCGTCCGAGCCACTCATCTCTTGCAGGATCGACTGGACGCCTCCGGAGACACCTTCTTGCCGGCGGTGCAGATCCAACAGCACGCTCAAGCGTTCGGTGACCCCTTGTAGTCGAACTTTCAGTGCCGACGCTTCTTCGCGTCGCCGCGCCAAAGTGCGGCGGCTCTCTTGCAGTTTGGCATCGGCTAGTTCGACTTCTTTTGCGGCGTGTGCAATTTGCTCGTCGAGCGATGCGACTCGGTTCTTGGCAACGCCGGATTCTTTTTCCGCTTCGGTCAAGGATGCTTTGGCGGCGGCGATGCGTTTACCAAGATTGGCCAGCAACCGGCTGACTTCGGCAATTTGTTGTTCGCTGCGTTGCCGTGACGCTTCGAGATCGGCGACGCGACGAACGCTGGCCAGATGTTTCTGTTGAACCTCGTCACGTTTCTTGCGAACCTCGTCGACTTCGACTTGGATCTTGTCACGCCGCGTCTCGGCTTCGCTGCCGCGCCGTTGCACCGCAGCCAATTCGGATTCGTATTGCGCGAGTCGCTCGTTTGCATTTCGCAGTTCCGCGGCGGCCGAGCCCGCTTGGTTCTGCAGCAAGCGAACGCGAACGAGCGATTTCGCAACGCTGGATCGCAAGTCCTTGATCGCGGCGGTGTCGGCCGAGCGTCGGCCGTTGAGTTCGGCAATCCGCTGTAAGGCCGACGAGCGTTTTTCTTCGATCGCGCGTGCTTGCTCGGCAATCGTTTGCAATTGCATATCAGCAGCTTGTCGCTGCTCGGTCATCGATTCACGCAAGCTTTGCAGTTCGCTGTGGCGAGCGACTGCATCGATCAGGTCTTGTTCGAACGTTTCGAGTTCACGGGACAGATCGGCCCAATCGGTCCAGGCGACTTGCGTTCTCAGTTCTTTGAGCCGGTCCGATGCTTGGCGATAGCGTTCGGCCTTGCTGGCTTGGCTACGCAGCGATTTGAGCCGCGAGGCGACTTCGTCAACGATGTCGCCCAGTCGGGTCAGGTTTTGTTGGACACGAACGAGTCGCCGTTCCGCCTCGATTTTTTTGGCTTTGAAGCGACTGATCCCAGCGGCTTCTTCAAAAATTGCCCGGCGATCTTTGGCGTTCGCCTGCAGCATACGGTCGACCTTGCCCTGCTCGATCAAACTGTAGGCATCGATCCCGATGCCGGTGCCGCGGATCAGGGCTTTGACGTCTTTGAGTCGGACAGCTTGGTTGTTGATCAGGTATTCGGCTTCGCCACTGCGATAAACACGGCGGGTAACGTGGACTTCTGGGGCGTCCACGGGAAGCGCGCCGTCGGCGTTATCAAACACGATCGTCGCTTCGGCCGATGCCGCCGGACCGCGGGTTTGTGATCCTTTGAAGATCACGTCGGACATGTCCTTGCCCCGCAGGCTCTTGGCGCTCTGCGATCCCAAAACCCATTTGATAGCGTCGACGATATTTGATTTGCCCGAGCCGTTGGGGCCAACGACGACCGTAATCCCATCGGGGAAATCAAAGCGGGTCCGATCGGCAAAACTTTTGAACCCGGCCAGTTCGAGTGCTTTCAGCATGCGAAGAGTTTTTTGCTCGGGATCAGAAGGATGGGGCCAAAGAACACGCACCGGGAAATACGAATTTCCGCTTATTTACCGCATATTACAGAGTAGATGAAAGAACCCCGCCAGCCTAGCTCTGTTTTTCAAGGTTTTGCCCCTGCCACCCAACAAAAGGCCCCGTAAATACGGGATTGCGGTAAATTCGCAATTTGGGGTATTTGAGAAGATGTAGAGAAATCAATCGACATGGATGCCATCAGCTAAGGAATTTCTGACTTGCCAATGGATTGGCCGCCCCGATTCCCCCTTCCGAGGATCACCAAGGTGATCGTCCTCGCTATCGGCGTGTTTGCGTGCACGCCTGCAGCGGGGGTGTCGCAGCAGGGAAGTATTTCTGCCGCTACGGCGGGGGGCGGTCTATCGGCACCGATCGATACAACGGGCGACATGGAACCGAGCCCGCGTTCGCCCCAGCAAGAATACGCATCAATCCAAAAGCATCTTGCTGCGGGAGATCTTGCCGACGCTGCGGAAACGGCGAGAAAACTCGATCAATTGCTTGCAAAACAGCCGGCGGGGGACATCGACCTGACGCTTCCCCTGGCTCAGATCGGCCGGGCATTCCAGAATGCCGGTGACACATCGGGGGCGACTGAGTTTTTTACCCGCGCGAATTCAGCACTCCAGCGGCCGGCGAGCAAGTCGTTGCCGCCGGCGACAGTGGTTTTGGTGCGGCTCGCTGCGGCGTCGTTGTTTGTCCATGCGGGCCAGTTGGATGTGGCCACGGAAACACTGCAGAACGCGCTCGCGGACGAATCGGGAATCACGGCCGAGCAAACACCGCTTGCAGTCGATCTATGTTTACGGATTGGTCGCGATTCGTTGACAAAGCGAGACCTCGCCACTGCGGAAACCGCGTACAGCCTTGCTGCGAAACACGCTGACCCTGTGCAAAAGCCCACGGCGATGTTGGGAGCCGCGTGGGCGGTGGCGATGTCAGGCCAGCGGACCGAGGAGGCGGCGGATCGGATGATCGCGTTCCTGAAAGCGTTTCCTGAGCACCAAGACGCAGCCCGAGCCGCCCAAGCCGGCATTGCGTGTCTGAAACAAGTCGGCCGGGACGAAGAGGCCGAGGCGATGATGAGCGAATTGTTTAATCGCTGGCCTGATTCGGATGCCGCCGCAGACGTGTTGAACCAGTTTGGGGCGGTCGAGATCGAAAAGATCCCCGAGCGGTTGCGGAAGTTGGTCCTCCAGCGTGATTTCGACCAATTGACGCCCGCGATGACTGCGATCGCGATCCGGATCGCGGCGGCCCAGGGGGATTCCCACGCGTGGGATCGATTGGTCCAGCGACTCGGCGAGATTGATCAAACGGGCCAAACCACTGCGGATTTACTGAGTCAATTGCCGGTCGCCGCGGACGCGGAACGATTGGCGATGTTTATGTTGTCGCCGCCGAATCCAGCAACGATTCAAGCGAAATCACGCGAATCGGCCTGCCGTTGGGCGGGACGCAACGAGCGGTGGTCGATGCTGGCGTTGGCATCGCAAGCGAGCTCGCCCGCCCTAAACGATCCGACTCGCACGATCACGATGGAACGCTTGTTTGCCGAAGCATTGATGCAAACCGGGCGCCGATCCGAAGCACACGGTTGGTGGTGCCACGTCGTCGACGAACTTGCGGCAGACGATTTTGCCACACTGCTGCGTTGTGCGGAAACCGAAGTGTCGATCGGCGAAGTAGATCAGGCGACTCGGCGAGTCGATGCCGCGACCCAGGCGGCCGGCGATGATCGCTACCGAGCAGCGTTGGTCGCGATGTTGTCGGCCGAGCTTGGCATTCGTCGGTTGCGATTTGATGAAGCTCGCAGTGACCTTGAGTCGGTCGTTCGCAGCAGCCAGGTCGACGCATCGCTGCGTGGACGGGCTCAGTGGATGATCGGCGAAACGTACTACTTGCAACAGAAGTACGTCGAAGCCATCGAAGCCTACCGTGGGGTTGCGGGAATCGATCCCGACGGCACTTGGGTGGTCGCTTCGTTGGTCCAGGCCGGAAAATCTTTTGAACAATTGGGGAGGACACGGGACGCTGCGGTTTGTTATTCGACTCTAGTAAGCCGACATGGGGATAGCGAGTTCGCTGTTTTAGCCAGTCGTCGGCTTGCCGCGTTGTCGCCAAGTGATGGTACGACGCCGACCAAACCCGGGTCACCATCGAACACACCGAACAAAACGTTACGACGATGAGCGATCGCAAGCCCACCCATCCTAACCCGCTATCATCGCACCCGATTCGAACCTCGCTGCGCGTGCGTAAACGACACCCGACGCACGTCGCCGGATTGGTATCGCGCGTCGCCCCCTTGATTGTGTTGGGGGTGGGTTCGCTATGGTGGATGTCTCATTTGGAATTGGCGACGGCTCAATATCCACAGCAGAATTTTCAGCAAAACGGTTACGGGCAAAACAACTTTCAGCCCGCTCCGGCTCAATTCAATAGCGGGATTCCCACGATCCCTGCGTCGACTGCGATTCCGTCGGCACAACAAACCGCCGATGCGGTGGCAGTGCCCGAATTAGCCGATGCGGAAGCCGTGGCAGCCGAGGGAGCGGGATGGAAATTGCCAGGGATTTTTGGCAAGTTCGCTGAGGGTGGCTGGTTGATGCTGCCGTTGGCGTTTTGTTCGCTGGTCGTGTTCGCGTTGTCGCTTGAACGTTTGGTCGCATTGCGTCGAGGCCGCGTGATCCCGCGTCCGTTTGTTCGCCGCTTTACCGAGTGTGTCGAAGATGGCCAATTGAGTTACGAAGAGGCGACCGAGATCTGCGAAGAGTTTGATTGTCCGGTGGCCGAAGTGTTCCAGGCGGCAGTACGTCGCTGGGGGCGTCCGATGTTTGAAATTGAACAAGCGGTGATGGACGCGGGGGATCGAGTTGCCGATGGACTGCGACGCTTCGTCCGTGTGTTTCACGCGATCAGCAATGTTGCTCCGCTGCTGGGCTTGTTGGGCACCGTACTGGGAATGATCGAAGCGTTCGAGACGATCAGTTCACAAGAATCGATCGGCCGACCGGAGATGCTGGCATCCGGGATCAGTACCGCACTGATGACCACCGCGGGTGGG
>NZ_JBFHFD010000565.1:0-5734 GCF_041583735.1 Novipirellula sp. | reverse complement strand
TTACGGCACCCGGCCATGGAAGACCTTCGGCGAGGGTCCGTTAGAGATGAAAGATGGGCGTCAGGGAGAAAACCACAAGGAGTTTTCGCAACAGGACATCCGTTTCACGACTAAAGACGGAGTCTTGTACGCATTCGTGCTATCTCGGCCAACCCAAGATATCGTGATCAAAACGCTGGCCAGCGGCGGACTGCTCGAGAGTGAGATTGTCGACATCCGGCTGTTGGGCAACGACGAGAAAATAAAATGGGAACGTTCGACCGATGGTTTAACAATCACCCTTCCCGAAGAACTGCCGGACACTTTGGTTGTCGGTTTTTCTATCGAGCTAAAACAATAACGTCCGACCTGAAAGAATAAATATCAACATAGGAAAACACATGCAAATAAACAAATTCATCTTGCTGGCCGCGTTTCATGCGTGCTTCTTTACCGTTCCTGCGGTAGTCGCCGGCGAGCCTGCAGACGGCACTGCCACCCCCAACCACGCCGACGATTCCCACATGCAGTGGTGGCGTGACGCCCGCTTTGGCATGTTCATTCATTGGGGGCTCTACTCGGTCGCTGGCGGAGAATGGGAGGGCAAGGATTATGGAAAGGAACAAGGCGGAGCCAGCGCGGAATGGTTGATGAACAGCGCGAAGATCCCTGGAAAGCAATACCGAGACACGCTCGCACCGCAATTCAATCCAACCGATTTTGATGCAAAGGAATGGGTATCGATCGCCAAACAAGCCGGTATGAAATACGTGGTCATCACGTCCAAGCACCATGACGGCTTTTGTCTGTTTGATACCGACGCCACGGATTACAACGTGATGGACGCCACGCCGTTCAAACGTGACATCATCAAGGAACTTTCCGAAGAATGTGCTAAACAGGGATTGAAGTTTGGTGTCTATTATTCGCAGTTCAAAGATTGGTATCACCGTTCGTTCCAACGGAAACAAGGCGTGTTGAGCAACGACGAATACCTAGAGCTGGTTGAGAAAAACCTCGACGAGCTGCTATCCAACTACGGCGAGATGGCAGTCTTGTGGTTTGATGTCGGCGGCAACAACGTGATCGAAGCGGATCAGCAGGGGGCGCGGGTTCGCGAACTTCAGCCGAATGCCGTGATCTGCAGCCGTCTGTACAGCCGCAGAGTCCCTGAGGACAACCGCAAGTACGCCGACTTCGAATCGCTTCCAGACCGGATGCTTCCGGCCGAGCGAATGACGCAGGATACCGAGACGTGCATGACGATGCGTCACAACTGGGGCTATGACCAGAACGACGATCACTGGAAGAGCACAAAGGATATCATCGAGTTCTTGGCGCTGTGCGGTGCACGAGGCGTGAACCTGCTGCTCAACGTGGGTCCAGACCCGAAAGGCAATTTGCTTCCGGAAGAGACCGAACGTCTGAAAGAAGTCGGTCAGTGGATGGACGCAAACGGCGAGTCGATCTACGGCACCACCTCTTCTCCGGTTGATTTCGATTTCTGGTGGGGCGCGATGACTCAAAAGAACCAGACGCTGTATCTACACGTCTTGGAATGGAAACCCAGTGGCATCGAGTTCAATGGAATTGTGGGTAAGCCGGTGAAGGCTTACTTCCTAGCAGATCCAAAGCGGACGCCTCTACCGGTGACCTATGACGCCGATGCCCATAGCACCAAAGTGAAGGTGCCGGAAACGGCGCCGGACCAGCGGAACACAGTGATCGCTGTGGAATACGACTCAGCGGTTGTGGTCGATCCCAATGCAAAGGGCAAGTACCACTGGTATACCACGCGAAGTAAACGCCACACGGAAATTCGTGAGAGTAAGCGTGCGGGTCAGCAGAGGCTACCCGATGCGGTGAAAGCCGCACGCTAGAGCATTTTCATCAATGACGCATGAGGATGAAAAGTAGCTACGTTCGCCAGAACGTGGTCCATCGCGACCGCAACGGTAGCTACAGTTTTGTATCCATTGGTAAAGAGGGAAACACAGAACACCATGAAATTTTTGCTTTTAACGCTTTCGTTTTTGTTGTCGTTGGTTGTGACTGCGGCGGTGCATGCCGCTTCGGATAAACCCAACATCATCTTTATTCTTGCCGACGATCTGGGCTATGGTGATGTGCATTGTCTGAATCCCGAGCGGTGCAAAATCGCCACACCGCAGATGGATCAATTGGCGGCACAAGGCATGGTGTTTACCGATGCACACTCGAGTTCCTCGGTTTGCACACCGACCCGCTATGGCATTTTGACCGGACGCTACAACTGGCGATCCCGGCTGCAGAACGGTGTGCTGTATGGGTTTGACCAACCGTTGATTCCCTCTGACCGATTGACGGTCGCCGGCTTTCTAAAAACGCATGACTACCGCACCGCTGCAATCGGCAAATGGCATCTTGGGCTGGGGCTTCCCACCACTGATGGAAAAACTACAGGCGGGCAAAGGGCCACGAATGTGGATTGGAAGGGACGCATCAGCGGCGGACCGGTCGAGCTGGGGTTTGACTACTATTACGGGATTTCCGCTTCGCTCGATATGCCTCCCTATATTTACATCGAGAACGATCGGTTCGTTGGTGAGTGCACGACCACCAAAGCCTTTCATCGCAAGGGGCCGGCTCATGCCGACTTTGAGGCGGTCGACGTGTTGCCGGAAATCGGACGACAATCGGTCGAGTACATTCGGCAGCAGAACGCGGACGAACCGTTCTTCATGTACATCGCGCTCACCTCACCGCATACCCCGATCGCCCCTTCGGACGACTGGAAAGGCAACAGTGAGTTGGGAGTGTATGGCGATTTTGTGATGCACACCGATGCGGTGATCGGCGAGATTGTGTCTGCGGTGAATGCATCGGGGTTTGCTGAAAACACGATGATCGTCGTGACCAGCGACAACGGTTGTTCCGCCAAGCCATCAAAGGCCAAGGAATTGGAACAGCAAGGTCATTATTCCAGTGCCGAGTTCCGTGGTTACAAATCGGATTTGTGGGATGGCGGTCATCGCGTGCCCTTCATCGTTCGCTGGCCGGCCAAAGTTGATCCTGGAAGCGTCAGCGATCAGACGATCTGCCTGACCGACTTGATGGCTACCTCTGCCGAGTTGGCCGGTTCGAAGTTGCCCGAGACCGCCGGTGAGGACAGTGTCAGTTTTGCGTCCGCTCTGAAAGGAGACCCGATGGTCACTTCTCGAAAGGGAGTGATTCACCATTCCATCGGTGGAAAATTCGCATACCGCCAGGGCAAATGGAAACTTCTGCTAGCAACCGGTTCCGGGGGATGGACCAAAGAAAAAATGCCTGCCGATACGGTGGCGCAGCTTTACGATATGACGGTGGATCCGGGTGAACAGAACAATCTCTACAACAGCCATCCAGAGGTCGCCCAGCGGTTACTCGCACAGTTGCAAACCGATGTAAAACGAGGCCGCAGCACCGACGGGCCGGAACTCTCGAACGACGTCCCGGTGAAACTGAAAATGCCGGGCTTGAGTAAGAAAGGCAAGTAAGCATTTTTTAAGGAATCGTTCAATGCGCAATGTCTCTTCGACCGGGCCAAGCCACGTTTATTTTTGTAGCATCAACCTTTATTAAGATTGTCACCTCCCATTTACGTCTGATCGAAAGATAGCCGCCTTCGGCGAAGTGAATCGACAAAAGGAAACGCCATGACCAAGTCTGTGTTCAAGTTAATTTCTGGCGTCATCCTATTGGCATCCATGGTTGCTGTGAGCCAAGTCGATGCGGAGAGCCCAGCTCAAAAACCCAATATCATTCTGATCTTTGCTGATGATGTCGGCTATGGTGACTTGGGTTGCTACGGTTCGCCGCTGAGCACTCCCGAGATCGACCGGTTGGCTAGCGAGGGCCTGCGATCGACCGATTGTTTGGTGGCGGCCAACGTGTGCGGCCCTTCACGAGCGGCTTTGATGACCGGTCGTTATCCGATGCGTTGTGGGCATCCGATTTCCAGGCACAACACGACGAAGTACGAGAAATACGGGATTGCTGCCGACGAACTAACCATCGCCGAACTGTTGAAAACGGCCGGCTATTACACCAAGATGGTTGGCAAGTGGCACCTCGGATTTCATGTGGACGGATCCCATCCGCTGGACGCCGGTTTCGATGAATACTTGGGACTGCACAGCAATTATTCCAACAGCCACGGCGATGCCGACACGCTGTACCGCAACCGCGAGGTCCAGGAAGCCAAGATCGAATTTGAAAAAGTAACGAAGCTGTACACTGACGAAGTCGTGGATTTCATCAACGAGAAAAGTGGCGAGCCGTTCTTTATCTACTTCTCGCATCACATTGCTCATTCACCGATTTTGCCTAGCAAGCCTTTCCAAGGCACCTCCGGTAAAGGTCGTGCGTCCGCCTACGGTGACTTTCTATTGGAACTCGACCATAGCGTCGGCCGTGTGCGGACCGCTGTGCAGGACGCCGGACTCGCGGACAATACGTTGGTCGTTTTTCTGTCGGACAATGGCCCCGCCAAAAATGGGTCTGCGAAGCCGCTGAGCGGCGGCAAGTATGTCACGATGGAGGGTGGACATCGCGTGCCATCGATTTTCTATTGGCCCGGCCGTATTCCGGCGGAGCAAGTCTCGGATGCAATGATTACTAGCATGGATTTATTGCCGCTGTTCTGTCATATGGCGAACATTGAACCGCCGAGCGACCGAACGATTGACGGAAAGAACATCATCGATCTATTGACGGGAAAAACCAACCAAAGTCCTCACCAATATTTCTACTACTACAACGGCTTGAACCTACAAGCGGTGCGGAATGAAAGGTGGAAACTACATCTACCACGCACGATTGCAGATCAACCGTATTGGGCAAAGAAAGCGGGAGGAAACCCCAAGAAAAAACTTCTCTCACTGAACCAACCCTTATTGTTTCACCTGGATCACGACGTCAGCGAGCAGAAGAACGTGTTGTCCCAGCACCCGGAAGTCGCTTCTAAATTGATCAGCCAAGCCGAGCGTATCCGGGCCGAGATCGGCGATGTTGATGTAACCGGCTCCGATCAGCGTCCTCATGGTTTGATCAATCCAAATTTGAAAGATTAGGGCATGCCGCGGTGGATGCAGGTGCCGCTTTGGCAGATTGCCTTACATTTGCTGCCTTCATCACCCCACTAGGCTGGGCGTGGCACGATGCCCGGGGACCAAAATGCCCGGGGACGGGATGCCCGGGGGGATGCCCGGGGACAGAGCACAAGCATGACTCCATGCTCGCTCCCTCACTCGAGGTAACGGGCGTGATCAACGCGAGACTGGCGAGTCTTTTTCTACGGTTGCTAGCATGCTCTTACATGGTTCATTCGCTGCACCGTACCGTGTACCGCCGCTATCGTTTCTGGTGATTGCGGCGATATCTCTTTTCATTACTGCGATCGGACTCACGCAGTCGATACCAACATGGTGCGAAGTAATAAGACGTTCGCTGAGAACCAGAGCCGAGTGATTCGAGATCAGCGACGGTCATCGGACGCACACACCGGCAACCGACCGCGCCACTTGCCCAGCCCTCAGGAGGCATTGCCGCCCACCTCAGAAACATGCTCTGTCCCCATGTGTCCCCCCCTACATGTTTCTGCCAAAATCAGTGACCAAGGCTGCCACTGGTGACGTAACGTCGCTGCTCAGTCAAGTCATGATTCCACCACGTCCACCAAACGCCGGATCGCCGGCGGGCAGGAAGATGAGATGGGCAGGAACATATCAAGAAAGCA
>NZ_JBFHFD010000564.1:0-5749 GCF_041583735.1 Novipirellula sp. | reverse complement strand
GGGGGGGGGGGGGGGGGGGGGGGGGGGGGGGGCCGATTCTACTGGGCGGAATTCTACTTGAGAATCGCGTCGTAGATCAGGCCTTTTAGCTTGAATTCGGTCAGCCATTGGTACGGCATGATCTGTTCAAGCGTGATGACCACCAATTCGTCTTTTGGGGACACCCAGTAATGCGTGCTGGCGGCACCGCCCCACCCGTATTCGCCGACACGGCCATCGGGATCCCAATCACTCATCGATTCACGCACCGAGAACCCAAATCCAAAGCCGACTCCGCCGCGAACCTCCTTGCCAAACTTGATCCAGCCGACGCTTTCGGGGACTTGGTTGGTCGTCATCATCGCGACCGTTTCTGGCTTCAGCAAACGCGTGCCGTCGAATTCGCCACCCCCCGCGATCATCAGCAAGAAATGCATGTAGTCCTCGGCGGTAGAGACCAGACCGCCGCCACCCGATTCAAACGCGGGGGCTTTTAAATAAGGGCTTTCGGCCGGCGCATCGCCGAGCGTCAATTCGCCTTTGCCGTCGGTGTTGTAGTTTGCGGCAAAACGGTTCACTTTGTCGGCGGGAACAAAAAAGCCAGTGTCCTTCATCCCAAGCGGATCGAAGATTCGTTTGCGAAGAAAATCGCCAAGTGAGTCACCCGAGACGACTTCGACGACGCGGCCAAGCACATCGATCGAGATGCCGTATTGCCAATCGGTCCCCGGTTCAAACACCAATGGCAATTTAGCGAGTTTGGTTTGCATCGTTTCGAGCGAGTCGTCTCGCTGCAGCATGTCGAGTTCCTTGAATGCTTCGTCATGAAGCAGGTTCCCCGATCGACCGTACGTGTAGCCAGCCGTATGCCGCATCAGATCAGCGATCGTCATCGTCTGTGTGGCCAGATGCGTTTCGCCGTCCGAGGCAACTTGCACGTTTTTAAGTTCAGGTAGATATTTTGAAACGGGATCGTTGATATCCAGTTTTCCATCTTCGTACAGCATCAGTGCCGCCGCGGTCGTGATCGCTTTGCTCATCGAATAGATTCGCACGATCGTATCGGGCTTCATTGGCTTGTCGGCTTCGAGATCCATTTTGCCATAGGCTTGATGCATCACGATTTTGCCGTGACGGGCGATCATCACGACCCCGCCGGGGATGCGGTTATCGTCAATCGATTCCTGCATCGCCTCGTCCACTTTGGCGAGCGCGTCGGCCGACATGCCAACGTCCGCCGCGTCCGCGGTGGGTAACTTCTTCGTTGCGACATCTGCAGTTTGCGCCTGCAAGCATTCGTCACCGATGGTCAATAGGGCAATCATGCAAAGGATCGAGCGAATCATATCGGGAACACCGGAGAGGGACGAAGATGAATCAGATAGCGGGAAGGGGGCGTGAGGTCGTCGGCCACTGTGGGGCTACCGAGTCGATTGCGACGGGATGGCTTCAAAGGCCACTCCTTTTCGCAGATGACTGCGGTCTCGCCATGCCGTTCCGTCAGGAAAACAGTACTCATCGATAAACGCAGGTGCAAATTCCAGCCCCCATCCCGCAGCGGTGGGCGTGACGTAGTGTCCGTTGCGAGTGCGAACCGGATGCTCGACCGCTTCCTGCAGAAAGTCGATGTATTCCACCAACTGGGTTTCGGATGTTCCCGAAACGGCGATTTGGTCCCAAACACTGTAATGCTGGATCATGTTGCACAGCGCAATGCCGCCTCCGTGGGGACAAACCGGGATGCCGAATTTGGCCGCCATCAAGACGATCGCCATCACATCGTTCACTCCGGCGACGCGAGTGGCATCGATCTGGCAATATTTGATCGCCTTGCTTTTTAGCAGTTGTTTGAAAATCACAGGCGACGCGGCGTGTTCGCCACAAGCGAAACCAAAACTTGCATCGGCGAAGGTTTCTGCAAGGTCGACGTAGCCCAATACATCGTCTCGCGCAATCGGTTCTTCGACCCACTTCAAATCAAAATCACGGTATTGTTCCAAATGTCGCTTCGCTTCCGGGACACCCCAGTATTGATTGGCATCGACCATCAGGTTGCACTCGGGGCCGACAACGCTGCGAAGAAACGCAATTCGTTTGACGTCATGGTCCAGGTCGCGACCGACTTTCAGTTTGAAAGAATCAAACCCTTGCTCGCGTAACCTGTCGATGGTGGCAACGATCTCTTCGTCGCTCAGCCCCAGCCATCCTGCGGTACAGTACGCCTTGGGACCGCGCTCTCGCAATTCAGTTTCTCGGTCGGCGACGTGACGGCGTGCGTTTTGCAAGAGTGTCAACGCTTCTTGTTCAGTTAACGCATCGCGCAGGTTCCGCCAATCGATGCACTGAACGACAAATTCAGGTTCCAAATCCACCATCAATTTCCAAAGCGGCTTCTCAAGCGACTTGGCCCACAGGTCCCACATTGCATTGATCACGGCGCCGGCGGCCATGCGGAACACACCGTCGTGCAGCCAGCGCAATTGATGGTGGTCGATCAAACGGCGATACAAGGTGATCGGAGATTCTGCAAATTCGTCGAGCGTCGTTCCGATCAAGAGTTGGCAAAGGTCTCGAATGCCGTGACAAATCCAGTCCGTGCCCGCGCCGACGGTGAACACAATCGAAACGCCTCGCAATCCCGAGTCGGTATCTAATTGCAAGACCGCCGACGAGTAGTCGGGCTGAAGATGAAACGGGTCGGACCCTAACATTTGGTCGGATGTCGGAACGCGAAGATCGAAAACGTTTGCCGAGGTGATTTGGATGCTGCGATTGGACATGCGAGAACCAGGCGAGGGGGGGCAGTAGGAGCGGCAAATCATCTTAGCGTCACGCACGCTCGCCGTCACGTAAGCTGAAACGACCGCGACGTGGGGTTCAGGACGGTGAAAATGAGAACGTGGCCCAAGTCCGAAAGATCACAAAAACAGTCCGAAATTAAACATCAAAAATGGGGAAGTTAAAAATCCAGCTCTAACGTGTGCAAACCCGCATGAACTCGCCCTCGTTGTCGTTTAAAATGGCGTGCATGATCCCACCACGCTTTCCCACCTCATGGCTACTGTTGTCCGTTTCCTTGTTAATCGCTCCTTGTGTCTGCGCTGCGGACGCTCCGGTGCGGTTTAGCAGGGATGTGTTGCCAATTTTGTCGGACCGCTGTTTCCATTGCCACGGCCCTGACGAAGAACACCGCGAAGCCGATCTACGATTGGACCGACGTGAATCGGCCGTCGATGAGATCGGGGCGATCGTGCCGATGCAGCCTGATGAAAGCGAATTGCTTTCGCGGATCATCACTGACGACGAAGATAGGTTGATGCCACCGCCGCAGTCGCATCGTAAACCGCTGAGCCAATCGGAGATCGAGATTCTGCGACGCTGGATCGCCGAAGGAGCCGAGTGGGGCAGCCACTGGGCGTTTGAGAAACCGGTGCGTCCAGATGTACCGAAGTCGGAAGCCAATGCAATCGATTTTTTTATTCGCAAACGATTGCAACAAAATAATTTGCGACCGTCGGTTCAGGCCGACCGGCGGACTCTGATTCGCCGTGTCACCTTGGATTTGACTGGCTTGCCGCCAACGCCCGAGCAGGTCGAGGCGTTTGTTGCTGACGATTCACCCGCTGCCTATGAAAACTTGGTCGACCGTTTGTTGCAGTCGCCTCACTATGGCGAGCGGATGGCGTGGCCATGGCTCGACGCGGCTCGTTATGCCGACACCAGCGGTTACCAAGGCGATCCGGTGCGTTCGATGTGGCCTTGGCGTGATTGGGTGGTCAACGCGCTGAACGACAACATGCCGTTCGATGAATTCACTATTCAGCAAATTGCGGGCGACTTGCTTCCGAATTGCACTCCGGAACAGCAGCTTGCGTCTGGGTTCAATCGCAATCACATGCATAATGGCGAAGGAGGCCGAATTGCCGAAGAAACGCGTGTCGATAATGTCTTTGACCGCACCGAAACGACGGGCACGGTTTGGTTGGGGCTGACGCTGCAGTGTGCTCGTTGTCACGACCACAAATTCGATCCGACCTCCAACGTAGACTACTTTGCCTTTACCGATTTCTTCAATCAAACCTCCGAAGAAGGGCGTATCGTCGGTGGGCTGGCCGTTCCACCGGCAATGGACTATGTGCCCGCCAAAACACGCAGTGAACTTGAACAACAACAGCGTCGCATCGATCAGTTGACGGCGCAGTTGCTAGAACAGTCCGAGCAAGCAGACGCGGCCCAAGCCGCTTGGGAATTGCCTTGGAACGAAGCGAGTTTGACGAAGGATTCACCGCAGTGGCATCAGCTCGATGCAACGCAGTCGCGTTCGACCGGCGGGGCCACGATCACGAAACGAGATGATTTTTCGTTGCATGTGACTGGCGAACGTCCTGAGAAGGATGTCTATGAAATCACGTTTGCTCCCCGCCTGGACCGCATCAGCGGTATCCGGTTGGATGCGTTGGTGGATCCAACGTCGCCAGGAAAAGGAACGGGACGAGACGAAAATGGCAACTTTGTGTTGAGCGAAATCGAAGTTGCGACGCGTCCCGCGGATCTCGCTGACGCTAAAGGCACGCCGATCAAATTGGCACGTGCGAAAGCCGATTTTTCTCAAAACGGACTTCCCGTTAGCGAGGCAATTGACGGTAAGAGCGGAAAGGATAACGGTTGGTCTGTTAGCGGACACACAAAGAAAGAACCGCGTTGGGCGGAGTTCTTTTTCGATCAACCCGTCAAACTCGGCGACACGACCGTGTTGAGTATCACGCTTCGTTTTGAATCGCAGCACACGCACCACACGTTAGCTCGGTTCCGTTTGAGCGTGACCGACATCAAGCAGCCCGAGGGAGATGACGCCAAAGTCGCCGAGATCTTGCTAAGGAATCCCTCACAACGAAGCGATGCGGATCGAGCGGCACTGCGAATGCATTTTCGCATGCATCACTGGGAACCGACGAGTGAAATTGCTCGCAAACTGACCGCCGCTCGCCGCCAGCTTTCCCAACTGCAGTCCAAGTCAAAACCCGTACCGGTGATGGTGATGGACACGCGAGAGAAACCTCGCGAAACCTTTGTGTTAGTCAAAGGAATCTATAACGATGTGACGGATCAGAAAGTCGTTGCCAACGTCCCGAGCATGTTGCCGCCATTGCCCGAAAAAGCGGACGGCACGCCGCCGACACGACTCGATCTCGCCCGCTGGATCGTATCGCCCGAGAACCCACTGACGGCTCGTGTGACCGTGAATCGCTATTGGCAGACTTTTTTTGGCCGCGGGATCGTTTCGACGATGGACGATTTTGGCTTGCAGGGGACGCAGCCCACGCACCCTGATTTGTTGGATTGGTTGGCGGTTGAATTTGTCGAGTCCGGCTGGGATGTCAAGAAGATGCATCGCTTGATCGTGACCAGCGATACGTATCGGCAATCCGCCCAGGTGACGTCCGAGTTGCTAGAGCAGGACCCCGAGAACATCCTGCTTTCACGGGCACCACGTTATCGCATGCCGTCGTGGATGATTCGCGATCATGCATTGGCGGCAAGCGGGTTATTGAATCCGTCGCGGGGCGGACCGCCTGTCAAACCGTACCAACCCGACGGGATTTGGGCCGAGGCGACGTTTGGCAAAATTCGCTATCAAGCCGATACGGACGAGAAACTTTATCGCCGCTCGCTGTACACATTTTGGCGGCGCATCGTAGGGCCGACGGTGTTCTTTGATTCGGCCAAACGACAAACATGCGAAGTCAAGATGAACTTGACCAACACCCCG
>NZ_JBFHFD010000563.1:0-5762 GCF_041583735.1 Novipirellula sp. | reverse complement strand
GTGCGTGGATGATGTCGTCCCGGTTGGTAGATAGCGTAAACGGCAACGCCAATCACGATCACCCAGATCGCAACCGCGCCGGCACTCATCCAGTAGAACAGAATCGCAATTTCCTCAGACGCTCGGCCTGCGGAATTTAAAGTCGATTGCGGCGTGTCGATGATCCCTCTCCCCGTGCAGAATCACGATCAAGCGTCGGTTGCCGAACTGATATTTGCCGCTTTGGCCTTGCTGTCGTCGCCGGGCTGCTTTGATTCCCAACGCGCCAAATCGTCGAACTGTTTCTGTAGCTTGCCAGTGATACTCGACAGGGCTCCGCCGCGATGCATCGACGTGTCACGACAGCGGTCTTTTACACGGTTTTCGATCTCGACTTGTAGCGAGGCTCCCTCTTTACGCGTAAAGCCACTCATCAGTAGCGACTTCAGCAGCGGCTTGGTTGATGCTTCGTCCATCGCCGTTGTGGGCTCGTTGCCTTCGAGTTGCTCACAGCACAGCGTCGCGAGCTTGTTGAGTTGTTCGTTGATTTGTGGGTTTGTATCGCTCATCCGTATCTCTTAAAAAAGTGTTGTAAACCGCTCGTTCCCGGGCTCCAGCCAAGAAACGCATTGCCCTCTCGTTCTCTTCGTGGCCTTTACCGGACCGTCATCGTTTCGATGACCGCCAACACGACACATAGCAGGATAGCGCTGCCGACGACCACGACCGTGCGGTTAATCGGCAACCAATCATGAAGCGTCAACTTTCCTCGATCGCCAATCGGATCAATCTTGCGGCCGATCCATCCTGAGCACTCCGCAAACAGATACGAGCCGCCTACCATGCCAATCATCATCGCGATCGCATCGTAGTTGCCTTGTCCCAGTGCGGCAGCCCCCGTCCCCGGACAATAGGCTGACAATCCGAATCCGACACCAAACAACAAACCGCCCAGGATGTTCGATGCGTAGCGAGTCGGTTTGATATGCAACTCGACTTTTCCAGCACGGTGAAGCAAATGAATCCCGATCATGCCGACGATCACTGCGGACAGCATCACTTTCAAAACGGTAAAGTCTTGAAGCAACAATTGACCAATCAACACGTTGAACTTTGCAACGCCCCCTTTTTGCAGCAAGAAGCCAAATGCGATCCCAAAGACCATTCCCAAGGCAAGCGTCCGCACACCGGCCGCATCTGTTTCGCTTTGCAGTTTCGATTCCGACGATGAGTGAACCGTGGTTGCCATCATATTCTCCGTCATTAGGACCGCTGGATAAATTTCTTCCCGTCGCTGAATCGCATAAACCAAACTAAATCGCATAAACCAACATGGCGGTGATGATCCCACCGATGAAGAAGCAGATCGCAGAAACCCAGGAACCGACCGCCAATTGCAACGTGCCGCTGATCCCATGACCGCTGGTGCATCCACCGGCCATTCGTGCTCCGAATGCCATCATCATGCCACCTGCTAGCGCCACCACGATCCGCAACAATCCGCTGTCGGCGCCAAAGCGGTCTTGCCACATCGCGGGCAGCAATCGCCCGGTCCATTCATTGCCGGTCCACGCGGCCACAAAGGCCCCCACCACCACGCCGCACACCAACATCACTTCCCATCCCACTTTGGGAGATTTCTTTTTGAAAAATGCAAGGGAATGGGTATGCGCCGGTGCAACCTTCTCACCGATCAAACCTGCCACTCGCGCATACGCCGTACTGGCTCCGAGCGGCTTGTTAGAAAAATAGAAAGTCAACATCGACAAAACGCCGATCAAGGCGCCGACCAAGTAGGGCGACCAAGCAGGCCCCGCGTACTGCAACGCGTCTACCTCATCCGCCGCCAACAAAGCAAATTCGGCGATCATGACTGCGATCCTTTTTCGTGTTCGACCTCGTAACCCGCTGCGGTCCAAGCACCGTAGCTGCCGGGAATATTGGCGACTTGCTGAAAGCCTCGCGACTGCATCAAACTCGATGCAATACTAGCGCGATAGCCGCTTGCGCAATAGGTAGCGTACCGCTTCGATTTATCAAGTCCCGTGATCCGCTCTCGCATATCACCGATAAAGTGGTGCTCGGCACCCGGCAGATGCCCCGATTCCCATTCGCTCGGAGACCGAACATCGACCAAACTCAGGTGGGACCCATTGCTTTGATCTTGATGCACTTCTTCGACACTAATCTGCTCGAGCTTTTGCAGTGGCATTCCTGAGACTTCCCAAGCCTTCATACCACCGGCCAAATAGCCAGCGAATTGCGAGTGTCCGGTACGCACGATCAGTCGCTGTACCGATTCGACATCGTCGTCGTCGTCCACGACTAACAACAATCGTTGATCAAGATCAAACATCTGACCAACCCAAGCCGACATTTCCGGACGAGCGCCAATGTTGATCGCCCCAGGAACATGGCCTCCGCCGAATGCCAACATCGAACGCGTGTCAATAATGGTGACCCCTGGCTCGCGTGCGACCTTGCGGAACTCCTTGGGCGGCAACGCAGCGATGGTGGGCAAACGATCCATAATTTCAGGACCGGCTGCGTTCACCTTCTTTAGCATCGGATAGTGCCATGGTGCCGGCGGGGCTTCATCGACGACAAACGCACGAAACGCGTCGAAGCCAGGAAACCGCAGGAATTTGTTCGTACGTCGTTCGTAACCGATCGTACTAAGCATCCGGTCCCCAATATCGGCTCCGCACGCCGACCCTGCCCCATGCCCAGGATAGATTGTGACGTAGTCGTCGAGCTTCAAATAATAGTCGTAAAGGGTTTTGTACAGATCTTTGGCCAGCCCCTCCGTCTCGGCTTCGCCAAGCAAGTCGGGCCGCCCAGCCGAACCGACGAACAGCGAGTCACCACTGAAAACGGCCCAAGGCATCTCGGCGTGCTTCGATTCCCGAAGCTCGTACGACAGATGCTCTGGAGTATGCCCCGGGGTGTGTCGCGCGGTCAGCCGAAAGGAACCAAAATCAAATTCCTGCCCATCCTTGATCGGTTCACCTTCGAATTTGTAGTCCGCCCTGACACCGCTGACGCAGATCTTCGCAGTACTAATTCGCTCGGCCAACGAACGACTGCCCGAAACAAAGTCTGCGTGAATATGGGTTTCAAAAATATGCGTGATCGAAACGCCATGCTTACGAGCGAGCGTTTCGTAAACCTCCACATCGGTTCGCGGGTCGATTACCGCTGCATGCCCCGTGCTGGTGTCACCCACCAGGTAAGACAACTGAGCAATACCCTCAGTCAGAAGAGGTTCGAGAAAAAACATCACGCCATCCTTTTTGATTAATGAGTTTTTTTAAAAAACAACAAGCGGACCTGCGATAAACAGCCCCGCAGTGATGGAACACCGCCCGCGATCGCCGCCGGGTGTCCTTTCGATGTAGCGACTTGTTTCGATGTAGCTACTCGTCACAGCCGGGCGGCACGCGCCGCTCCGCTTTAAAAGCCACTTTGTTAGTGCCAAAGCAAATGGCATTAACCTTACGCTGCACCACTAGCACAGCAACTAGCATCGATCTTTCGCAGCGATCGCGAGCCCAGCATCCGCTTTAGGCCGTCGGCCCACGTCGTCCCATGACCAAGCTGATAATGAACAACACAAGGAACACGACGAACAACACCTTGGCGATCATCGCAGCCGAACCTGCGATCCCACCAAAACCAAGTACCGCCGCAATCAACGCGATCACCAAAAACGTAAGTGCCCAACCTAACATCGGAGTCTCCAATCGAAACAGAAAGTGAGTGTGTGTATACGATCCATCCGTCGGCGACATTCACCCACGGGTTACGTTACGAAGGGAATTGATATTGCGATTCTCGTGCCACATGGAAACGAATTATGAAAATGCCTCAAAACCGTTCGTTCCGACTTGAGCTTGGTTGAGCACCACGCATCATGGTCGACAGCAAGCCAGGAAATGCCCCCCCTAGCGCAAGCAAAACCCATCGCTAAGTAAAGGCATGAGAGTTGCGTTCCCGCTAGTGATGGATAATCAACCAACACGTGAGCAATCACACGCAAGGCCAATCACACGCGAGGCAAACCAATGGCTAATCCTTTATCTCTCCTTCCGTTCGCGCTCGCCGTGGCCCAAGACGACGCGGGGACAAACGCCGCAACATCCGAAGCGGCCAAAGAAGTCGCTGACCCAGAGGATGTCCCAGGCGAAGTGGACGTCAGCCTTGATACGGTGTGGGGAACGGTCGACAACATGATCGACGGTTTTATGGACCGGTTGCCGTTCCTGTTGGTTGGCGTTGTCGTCTTTGCCGTTTTCTACTTTGTTGCAAAGTTGGTACGGCGGTTTGTCCGACGCGCAACGAAAGACAAGAGTTCCGCGAATCTGGGACGCGTGATGGGGCGAGTCGCTCAGTGGGCATTGATTTTTGTAGGGCTGATCCTCGCAGTCACGATCATGGCTCCTTCGATCACACCAGCAAAATTGCTGACCTCGCTTGGTATCGGTGGCGTCGCGATTGGATTTGCCTTTAAAGACATTTTACAAAACTTTATGGCTGGTTTACTGATCCTGCTGAATGAACCGTTCAAAATCGGGGACCAAATTGTTTCGGGCGACCACGAGGGGACTGTCGAGTCGATCGAAACACGAGCGACGCTGATCAAGACATACGATGGCAAACGAGTCGTGATTCCCAATAGCCAGATCTATACAAACCCCGTGGTCGTCAACACCGCCTACGATGCGATCCGAACACAATACGACGTCGGCGTCGGCTATGGTGACGATCTACGACAAGCTGCGAGAATCATCTTAAACACGCTTGAATCGGCTGAAGGTGTGGCTAGCGATCCGGCGGCTGATGTGGTCGCAACGGAGCTTGGTGGCAGCAGCGTGGTGTTGAGAGCGCGGTGGTGGACGGCTCCCGAGCGTGCCAACGTCGTTCGCGTCGGGAATTCAGTCATTTCGGATATCAAAGAAGCCCTTGACGATGCGGGTATCGATATGCCGTATCCTACCAACGTGACGTTGCTGCACGATCAAACCGAAGACCGCGATGGTGACCGAACACGTCAGCGTGAGGGCTGGCCTGCGGGCGAGAACCCACCAAAACCTCGACCTATTGGAAGTCAACGCAACGAAGACAAAAGAATGACGCCAGGCGATGCCGACGACACCCCGGCGATGAACTCCGATAGCCCCCATGCCAAATAAAAAGGATTTCCCGATGCCCGAATCTTCATCTTGGTTGGCCCATCAATGGGTAGTCGCTGGAATCGTATCATCGACCGCGCGGTTTATCCCGGTTCCGTTCGTCGATGACCTCGTCCGCGATCAATGTCGGCGTTTTGTCGTCTCACGCACGTTGTCGGCACACAACCGAAGCGATTTGCTTGGCGACTTGAAACCCTATTACTCCAATAGCGGCGGTTGCTTGACAGGATGTTTGGGGCTATTGGCGAAAGCGCCGCTGAAAATCTTGTTATTTCCGCTTCGCAAAATCATCGCCATGGTCACTTCGATTCGCGGTGTACCGCTTGAAATCATGAGAACGGTGCTACTCGGCCGCACGTTGGACCGCTATCTACGGCAAGATCGCTTCACACTCGATGCCGCAAATGCCCATCGAATGCGATTGGCGTTTGAAGACACCTTTGCCCACATGGATTTTCATGTTCTGCGTGCCGCGTTGGCTGACGCCCTATCGAGCGTCAGCGGATGGAAGGCCGCGGCGATCAGCGTTGCCACTCGCGTCGCAGGACAGAAAGAGACCTCCGAGGCGGACCTACAATCCGACCCCAAGGT
>NZ_JBFHFD010000562.1:0-5765 GCF_041583735.1 Novipirellula sp. | reverse complement strand
TCATCCTGCGTCCAGCGATCGAGTGGATGATTGTGACAGTTTGCGCAGCGAAGCCGCACTCCCATCAGCACTTCGCTCATGTACTCGGCTTCCTCGCGGGCGGTTGCGAAATAGCGATGCACCGTAGCCGCCCCCGTCTCGCGGGAGTCCCCTTGCGAAAGGACGAGTGAGTTGGCGATCGAGTCCCAACTCGCGTCGGCGGCAACCTGTTCGTGCAACCAACGGTAAAAGGCGTTGGCCGCCAGAGTGTCGGTGCCCGGTTTTTGTAAGCGGAGCTGAATCGCCAAGCGATGCGTCCAGTAGTCCGTGAACTCGTCCGAACTCAGCAATTCGTCGATCAACTCCGCTCGATTGATGGGAGCGGAGGCAGTCGCAACGTGCTGTACCAACGTGGCGGAGGGCAAGCGACCGGTAAGATCGAATGATGCACGCCGCAAAAACTCGAGATCGCTGCAGGGTTTGGCGGGTGCCAGTCGAAGAGCGAGAAGTTTTGCGTTGATTTCGTCGTCGATCCAATTCCCGCGGGCCGAGTCGGGGAAAGTGGGGATCTCTGATCCAATAGGGGACGTGACTAATAAGGAGGTTACTTGGTCGCAGTACCGGACGGTTACGGCATGCTGTCCGCTGAGTTTCACTGTCGCTGCGCCAGCCTCATCGACAACGAGTGCCGAGTCGTCTTGGCTGACGTAGATGGCCGTTTCGGTCATGTCACGCCGTAACCCATCGCTAAAAACCGCCGTCACCTTGATTTGCAGCTCTGCCGGAATCGAGGTCGCGGCGAACGAAGTCGGGGTGACGATCAGCCGATCCAGTCGTCGCAGCTTCTTTCGTGCCGCACCCGCTGCGATCCATTCCGCTATCACCGCAGCGGCTTCGGAATTTGATTCCAACACCTCGCCGCCACCGTGATCCAATTGTCCCGTCGGTTTTGTCAGTAACAGACTTCTTCGTGGCGCCACGTAGTTGACGCGGCGTCCTTCCAGTTCGTTTACGATCGATCGGTAGTCGAATTCGGGATCGCCTCCGAAAAGCGACAAGCGAAAACCTGCCTGACCCGCTGCACTGCCATGACAGCTAGCCGCGTTACAGCCTGCCTTGGAAAGCAGTGGCACCACGTCGGTATCAAAGTCGATCTCCTCGGCAGGACTGGCCGCAGCACAGAGCAAACTGGTGCACACGATGAAGCAGATCGTTCGCATGATTATTCTTTTTCAGCCGGTTCGTCTTCGATCGGCGCGAATTCCTTTGCCCATTTCTTCAGATACGCTTGCGCTTCGGATGTCCCGTATTCTTTTAGCCGAGGCCCCTCGGTGATAAGACGAGACGCTTGGTAAACCCGTTGGCGGAACCAGCGATTCTTGGCGGCGAAATCTTCGACATCGGTCGCCGCCTCAGCAACCTCTTCCTTGGTGGCATCCTTTCGGATGACGGGTGCCATCTTTTGGCGATAGACGGCCTCTTGTTCGGGTTGCTGTCCCGCACGATTCATCGCCATCCGAGGTTCTTTGTACCCCATCTGCTGCAGAGTCGGTGCTTCGGTGCCGCCCAAGACCTTGATGATCTCGTGACCGATTTTTGTCGCGTCGGCCTGCACGCTTGGTTGTACCAGAGCAAAGTTAGCTGTCACGAGGCCCTTTGATCCAACAAGTACCGTTAGGGTCACCTTTCGATTTAGACCATACGCACCGGGCCCCTCAATTCCTTCGGTCGAAATCAAAGGCGTGGCACTTCGCGGCAGCGCATGACGCGCTCGTTTGAGGAAGGCGGTGGTTTCAGTGACGTCGTCGGTAAGGAAGACCAGCCGCGACGTTAATCCAGATGGTTCTTTGCTAGCCGCAAACTCCATCAGCAAACGCATCAGACCAACCGAAGGACGCGTGATCTGATGGACGAAGACGACTAGGATCGGCGAATCGCTTGTGCCGTCAATGGCATTGACTGCGGCGGTGTCGCCAAAGGCTGCGATAGCCTCGAAGGGCCGGAGTTCCTCGCCAACCTGAGGCCCCGAAAAGAGCGGTTCGTCCGCGACCGCGACCGCGGTAAGGAAAAGCGTGACCACGGTCGCTCGAAAGATCGTTTGCATCATGGGGACTCGCCTCGCAAGGTGCGTGAAGTTGAGATTCGCTCATGATATCAACCCCACGCGAGCTTAGGGGAATCGAAATTTTGCCAGCGCGGGGCTTTTGGCATCGGCCAGCCTCGCCTCAAAAGGCCCGCGACGTCAGACGGCGGGATTGGGGGCACGGAGATTCATGGCGAGAGTCTTTGTCCGACGTGCCGCGCCCGAGTGAGTCGCCTGCTGCTGTTTCGAGGTTGCCCAAGAGGGAAGTTACTTTGGAAAGGTGGTCACGTCGTGGTCCAAGCTTACCGACCGCAAAGCGTTGCCTGTTTTTGAAGTTTGCCCGTTTGCGGATTCCGACGTCAGCTCCGCCAATTCGGTGCTCAATTCGGTCAAGTTCATCGCCGATTGTTCGATTTCTTTCAGCGCCGCTGCGTGGTCGGCCGTCATCCGTTCCATGTCCTGCATCGTTTTGTCGAGCTCGACCGTACCGGTTGCCTGTCGTGTTGCTGCGGCTGCGATCTGCTTTGCCGTCAACGCGGACGCCGAGATCGTTTCTAACAACGTTTGAACCAAATCGCCGGTTTGCTGAGCGACCTGCCGGGCTTCGGCAACGACCACCGTTTCTTGCTCGGACGATTCCACGGCTTTGCGGATGGCCTGAAGAATCTCTGATAGAATGCCCCGCACCTCGCGTGTGGATTGCATCGATTGCTGAGCCAACCGTTTAATCTCGGCAGCCACGACAGCAAATCCCTTGCCGTGTTCGCCAGTTCGAGCGGCTTCCACGGCGGCGTTGAGCGCCAAGACGTTGGTTTGATCGGCGATATCGTCGACTGTCGAAGTGATTTCACCAATCGCCTGAGCCCGTTCGGCAAGCGAGATGATGTGGGATGCCGTTTCTTCGACTTGCCTTCGGACGGACTCCAATGCTTCGATCGATTTTACCATCGCTTCACGACCTGTTTCGGCAGTCGCTTCGACGTGCTTAGCTTCGTCGACCATCCCCTTGGCTCGTCCTGCGGTGTCGTGCGCAATGCTCGAGATCTCGTTCATCGTGCTTGCGGCTTCCGAGACAGCAGCGGCTTGGTCGTGCGATCCGCGAGCCTGTTTTGACGTCGTTGATAGAATGTCATCGCTGGTTGCGTTGAGGCGTCCAACGGTATCTGCGATCGCTTCGAAAAGCGTATTCCGCTCACGTTGTGCCTTCAACATTTCTTCTTGCGATGCAAGGGTCAAACGCTGTGATTCCAATCGTTCGTTTTGCTCGGTTAGCTTTTCCTCTTTGGTTTTCAGGTCGTCCACCATTGATTGTAGGTTTCTTGCCATCTGATTGAACCCCGCACTCAACTTGGCGACTTCATTCTGACCGGCTGCAGGAATTCGGTATTCGAGTTCACCTTGACCGATGCGATGAGCGCCTCGGAGCAATTCATCAATTGGGCGGGTGACCGATCGTGCGATTAGCCATCCCGCGACGATGACCAGCAGCGTCGCTGCAAACGCAAGCAAGATGATCTGGTTGCGTAGTCGTTTGATCGGAGCAAAAACTTCCGAAGTCTTTCGTGCTTCCAATACAACCCAGCCCATCCCAGCAAAGTCACCGGGTCCGCGGGACACGGCAAATGCGCCTAACAACTCTTCCCCGTCTCGAACGTTGGTTAGATTGGCAACAAACGCGTTTTCGTTTTGATTGAAGTCGACGTCTCGAAAGTACTCACTGCCGTCTCGCAGCCCCGTTGAATTTTCTCCCGCCTCGCGAATCACGCTGTGGTCTCGATCGAACAGCAACAGATACCCGTCGGTTTGGCTGTTTCGCTTGTATTTGTCGACAATCTCAATCAATTCTTGAATATTCAAAACGGCTTTCATCACGCCCAAGAATTCGCCGTCTTCGTCGACCGCCTTCAAACAAATGTCGACCGAGTAGATTCCTGCGCTCTCGTCGAAGCTGACGTCTTCGATATGCAATCCGTTTTCCCTTGCCATTTGCCACCATGACTCGTCGTCTTGGCGGTAGTCCGAGGTGCGGTTGGTTTGGGCCACATTGGCACCAAATCGGTTGGTGATAAACACCTCGCCGAAAACAGCATGCCCCGCTGATTTTTCCAACTGACGCAGCCAAACATTGAAATCGCGGGCCAGATCATTGATCATGACCTGCTGCATCAACGGGATCGTTTCGTGTACGGGGGTGGCTCGCCACTGCTGGTCACGTTGTTCAACCAGCCTCGCTGGATCATCCATCTGCATCATCTCGTCATTGGATTGCCGCAGCGACTGACGCACTAAATCGGTTTGCAGATAGGCCTGCCACGTTGTCGCGCGAGTTTGGATGATCCAATCGACTTCGTCCATGACTTCTTGAGCGCGGGTGACCGAGTTCGCTTCGATGGCGCGGCGCAAACTCGTTTCGCTGACACTGGTCGCGTAGATGCCTACCAACCAAATCAAAATCGTCGGCAGGATCGTTGCAATCAGCAATTGATGGACGATACGCATGTCGGGTACCCGGAAGAAAATCGCGACGTTTGATGATTTTGATTACTCCGATTGTAATTCAACTACCTCGTTGAACGGATGACTATGGCCCCCGAATGCGTGTTTTCCTTGTGCTTAAGGCATGTAGTGGTCCGATCTTTGGCGATATGAACGCCAATCGATATCCCCAGCTCCGCGTATTGTTCTTCGCGATCACCATCCCGATGTTGGTGATTTCATCAACGCGTGCCGATGATGCCGAGGTCGCCAGAGCCGCCTACAAGCAGAGCTTCATCGATAACGATTTCAGCTACCTTGACGATCCCTCGTACCAAGGACACTTCCTGGGCGAGCGGCTGAAGCGACTGCGTCCCATCAGCGATGTTACAATCGATTTGGGCGGTCGATTCCGTTCTCGGTATCACAACGAAAACAATCTTCGCGGCGGTCGCCGATTGACCGGTGCCAGTGACGAATTCACTCTGTCGCAAACATTGTTGTTCGCGGACGTTCACATCGGAGACGACTGGCGTGTCTTTGGGCAAGCGATCGATGCGACCAGCGATGGCGAAGATTTGCCGCCGCGGGGCAGCGAAGTCAACCGTTTCGATATGCAAATGCTTGCCGTGGATGCGCGACTGTTAAGCACTGGTGACGATCAGGAATGGTGGTTGCGTTTCGGACGCCAAGAAATGCACTATGGATCGCAACGGCTTGTCGCCAGCCGTCCATGGCGGAACACACCGCTGACGCACGATGGGGTGCGGAGTTGGTGGAAGTTCGATTCCGCGCGCGTCGATGCCTTCTGGGTACGTCCAATCGATCCGAGACAGCATCGGCCCGACGATACCAACTTTGACAGCCCCGACCAAAGCCGCCAGTTCTATGGAGTCTTTGGTACGACGAAAACCGACACGGCACGACACGACCTTTATTACTTTGGAATGACCGAAGAAGATGAACTCGTGCAAACCTTTGCCGGAGTTCCTGGTGGTTTTGATGTCCACACGATCGGTGGTCGCGTTCTGCGTAGCGACGGCGACGTGCAGTTTGAACTCGAAGGAGGCTACCAGTTCGGAAGTTTCTCGAGTTCGCGTCAATCGGCTGGCTTTGCCACCGTCGGTCTCGGACGCACGTTTGAACGATTGCCCCTGAAACCGCCCACTTGGCTGTTCTACGATTGGGCATCAGGCGATGACGATTTGAACGACGGCGTTCACGGAAC
>NZ_JBFHFD010000561.1:0-5785 GCF_041583735.1 Novipirellula sp. | reverse complement strand
GTTTTCATTATTTAGGGTGCCGCGAAGCGGAATGAGGACTCGCCAGAGCGTGGATGGTTGTTGGCCAAACGCGAATCACCACCTTCTGGCGAAGGTAGCTACGAGAAAATGCTTCACAGCGTTGGCCAAAACGGCTAACTAAATCAGCCGTCTCCGAAGTTGGTGGAGAGGTGGCAGAAAACCTCAGTTACGAAGAGACACGCGCCACGGTGGTTTCGATTGCCGAGATCAAGGCTCGTGCCTTGTTCATCGTTTCGTCGTATTCCGAATCGGGATCGCTGTCGGCGACCACGCCGCATCCCGCTTGCACGTAGACGACGCCGTCTTTGGCGACCATGGTCCGCAGTGCGATACAGGTATCCATGTTGCCTCGGTAATCGACGTAACCGACCGCACCGCCGTAGGGGCCGCGGCGGTGAGGTTCGATCGAATCAATCACTTCCATCGCGCGAACTTTGGGTGCACCGGAAACCGTGCCCGCGGGTAAACAGGCCTTCAATGCGTCAAAGGCATCAAGCCCTTCACGCAGCTTACCCTGCACTTCGCTGCTGATGTGCATCACGTGCGAATAACGCTCGACCACCATCACTTCGGTCAATTCCACCGTGCCAAACTGGGCCACGCGGCCGACATCGTTGCGTCCCAGGTCGACCAGCATCACATGCTCGGCAATCTCTTTGGGGTCGGCGAGCAGTTCTTTTTCGAGAGCCTTGTCCTCTTTCTCTGTTTTGCCGCGAGGTCGAGTTCCCGCCAACGGGCGAACGGTGACGATATTGTCCGCGACGCGGCACATAATCTCGGGCGAACACCCGACCAGCATGCAATCCGGCGTACGGACAAAGAACATGAACGGGCTGGGATTGACCACTCGCAGTGAGCGATAAATCTCGAACGGATCAACGTCCGTTTTGACGCTGAGCCGCTGGCTCGGGACGACCTGGAAAATATCGCCTGCACGAATGTATTCGACGCATTCCAGCACCGCTTTGCGGAACGATTCGCGGGTAAAGTTGGACTCGATATTCAGCGGTGGCGAAGGTTTTTCGGTTGTGAATTCTTCGGGCATATGCGCGGTCGGTTGCGAAAGCTTGGCAATCGTCTTATCGATCTGTTGGGATGCCTTGCCGAATGCTTGTTGCGATTCTGTGGCATCGCGGACGTCGCGGCAATCGGCCAGCGAGACGACCGTGATCGTCTTGTCGACGTGATCAAACACGCACAACGTGTGGTAGAAGGCAAAATCAAGATCCGGCAGTTGCCGGTCATCCAGCGGCGAATTGGGAAGATTTTCGACGTAGCGGACGACATCGTAGCCGGCGTACCCGATCGCCCCGCCCACGAATGGGGGCAGCCCCGCGACGTCGGCGACTCGGTATTTCACGTGCGAGCGAAAGGTTTCCAGCGGGTCGGCCGACTCGAGTTCCTCGGTTTTGCCGCCACCTGTCTCTGCGTTCCCGCCAAGATCCGAAATCGTGACTTGGTTGCCGCGTGCGACGAATCGCTTGATCGGGTCGGCGGCCAGAAAACTGTAGCGGCCGACCTTCTCGCCGCCGATCACACTTTCAAACAGACAAGCGGGACCACCGTCATCCAAAAGCCGAAACGCGGTCACTGGGGTTAACGAGTCGCTGAGTAAACGCCGATACACCGGAACAAAGTCATGGTGAATCGAGAGTTGGTCGAAGTCGGCAGGTTCGGGGGTTAACATCGAGGTCGACGGGCTCTTCAGAGGAATCGGGCTCTAGTAGATTGGGCTTTGACGCGGCGGTCGGCTTTGCGGCAGTCTATGACAAAGGAAACGGCAAACAGGTTCTCGTCGCCACACGAACGCGTCAAAGTCGTTACGTTGACACCGATGGGGGCGGCGATAGAATCCCTTTGGCGTCCAATACTTGGGAAAACACACACTTTAGCGGCAGTCACGGCAGCTAGGAATGACACGATGAAATGCCAGTATTGCGAAAAGCCCGCCACGTTCCATATCACCGAGTTGACGGAACCTTCGGGTCCCAAAATTATGCATCTTTGTGAGGAACACGCTCGCGGCTTTTTGCAAAAAGAATCCGACAGTCCCGTGGCCTCGGTCACCAACGCGCTTGCAAAGCAGCTGCAGCTAGGACAATCCAAAAAAGAATTGGCCGAATTGGACCAAAAAGAGTGTCCGGTGTGTGGCATCAGTTTTTTCGAGTTCCGTAACACCGGGCGGCTTGGATGTCCCTACGATTACAGCTTTTTTGAGTCGGACTTGGTCCCCCTGCTGAGGAATATCCACGACGCGGTCGAGCACGTCGGCAAGCGGCCTCGGCGACTGGCTGCCTCGGCCGATTCGCAAGCCGAAATGATCCAGCTGCGGCGTGAGATGGAAGAGGCGGTCGAGCTCGAAGATTACGAGCGTGCTTCCGAAATCCGAGACGAACTAAAACGAATGGAACGCGAACTGAGCATCCCCGCGTCGGATGACGACGATGCAAGTTCGAGTGAAGGTGAGAATCAGTCGTGAATCAAGAAACGGACTTTACTAACCTTGCGAAAAGTTCCGGAGAGTGGCTTCGCGGTACCGGGCCGGAATCCGATATCGTGATCAGCAGCCGAATTCGCTTGGCTCGAAATCTCGCCGACTTTCCCTTCATTCGCCGCTGTAGTGATGAAGATCGTGACAGCATCGAACGGACCGTGCGCGCCCGGATGGAGGCGATGGAGGACTGGAAAGACATTCGCTATATCGATATCGAAGAGCTTTCGGAGGTCGATCGTCAATTCCTGGTCGAACGTCAATTGATCAGCCGCGAGATCGCTGATGCGGATGGTTCGCGAGCCGTCGCCGTCGATCCAGGCGAACAGTACAGCGTGATGATCAACGAAGAGGATCATCTGCGAATCCAAGTGATGCAAAGCGGATTGGATCTGCAAGCCGCCTGGGCCCGAATTGACGCCTTGGATGACAAGCTCGAGGGCTCGATTCTGTACGCGTTTCACCAGAAATACGGTTATTTGACCGCTTGTCCCACCAATGTGGGGACGGGGCTTCGCGTCAGTGTGATGCTGCATTTGCCCGCCCTGGTGATCACGCGGCAAATCGAAAAAGTCTTTCGCAGCATGCAGCGGATCAACGTCACCGTCCGCGGACTGTACGGCGAAGGATCGCAATATTCGGGCGATTTTTATCAGGTCAGCAACCAAGTCACGCTCGGTCACAGCGAAAAGTCGCTGTTGGCGCTGGTCGGGGACGAGGTCGTGCCTCAGATCATCCAATACGAACGAAAAGCACGCGCCTTTTTGATCGAACAAAACCAACAAGACCTGCATGACGATGTCAGCCGAGCGATGGGGATCCTCAGCACGGCGAAAAAGATCAGCAGCGAAGAGACGATGCACTACCTTTCCAAGGTGCGGATGGGAGTGAATCTTGGCTTGATCAGCGATGTCGAAGTCGCCACGATCAACAAGTTGTTCATCCATACCCAGCCAGCACATTTGCAGAAATTGCACGGCCGTGTGCTCGGATCCTCCGACCGGAACGTCCAGCGTGCGACTTACTTGCAACGCCATTTGACCGGCCACCAAGGCGAAGGCGAGCTGAATTAGAAAGTCGTTGATCGCTCCGCGATCAAAACGTGGGCCTGCAAGGCAGCGCAGGACCTTTTCCCCACCGAGGCTTTGCCACCGATGTCAAAGACGGTCGAAATGGGGGGCTTGTCCCGTTCTGATTTTGGGGATCGACTAGCTCCGAAGCTCCTTTGACCCGCTGCAAGGGCTTGATGAAGAGGGGTTACGCGGGCACTCGATTCCTTCTTGCTGAGGAAATCGCACGGTTTGGCATATTCTTTTGGTTCAGGATGATAAACTAGGGTGCTGATAGTCCCTTCGTCCTTGCGTTTAGCTCTGCAGAGCAGCAGGAGGAAAGCGGTGCAGAGTAAACCTCGATTTTCACGAAAGTTGGCGGCGTGGGCGAAGAGCCTGAACTGATTGACCGAGCACTCCAGGGCGATCGTGCTGCGTTTACCCGGTTGGTAGAGGTCAACCAGGATCGCTTGTTCGCGTCGATGCTGCAGGTCACCGGTTCGCCCGACGAAGCCGAGGAAGTGGTCCAAGAAGCGTTTATTCGGGCTTTTGTGAAGCTTGATACGTTTCAGCGAAACAGCCAATTTTTTACCTGGCTGTACCGGATTGCTTTCAATAGCGCGCTTTCGCGTCGGCGAAAAAAGCGAGCTCGCATCTCGTTGGACCAATTTCGCGAGAAAAATGGGCTCGAAGTCGTCGATCAATCCAGCGGAGTCGATGAACCGATGCTACAGCGGGAACGCGTCGCGATGGTCCGCACCGCCATGGAGCGATTGACCGACGAGCATCGCTCGATTCTGGTCTTGCGAGAGATGGAGGAGCGGTCCTATGAAACGATTGCCGAGATCCTCGAGATCTCGATCGGGACGGTGCGAAGTCGGCTGAGTCGAGCGAGGCACCAATTAAAGCTCGCGTTGGAAGTCTTGCACCGTGCCGAAGAGTCTAGTTCTGAGTGATTTCTTTCCTTCACTTCTTCGCCATCCGATGTCGACACCCCAGTTTGACGCCTCTAGCGACCCCGGTGATTTAAGGCGTCCAGGCGATTCGTCGCAAAAGGAAGCCTCCGGCTATCGATTTCGCCCCTTTCTGGGGATTACGTTTCTTTGCTGCCAAATCTACGGCCGGATTTACCAGAATTCCGAGTGCACCGCCTACGTCGGGCATTGCCCTCGCTGTGCAAAACGCGTCAACGTCAAGATCGGCCCGGGCGGTTCGTCGACTCGCTTCTTCAGCGCCGGATGAGGAACGATTGGAATCCTGATCGGCGAGATTCGGATGCGGCAAGGCACCGCGCTACACGGTAAACTGGTACCCTTGGTGGGTGGTTTGACGATGCGCGATCGCCGTTGCCATTCCGCTCGCCGCTACGGTTTCCCACCTGCCAGCAACGTCCCTCCGAGGCAACTCGATCATGCGTTACTATCGAATTCTTGCGAGTTTGCGATCGCCATGGGCAATGCCAAGATGTCTGGGGCCGCTGCTTGCCACCGGATTGCTTGGACTGACGATTGGCGGCTCCGATGGAAACGCGGAAGAAACAAGGTTGGCGGCGGACCGTTTTTTTCCGCAACATGATTTCGGTCGCCAGCTCGCCGACGATCCGCATTCCGGATTTGCGAGCCCATGGCAGTTGTCACAGTTGCGGCCGCCAAGATTTGCCGACTCTGGCGATCGCATGCTCCCCTCCGATGCATCGCCACCCAACGTGATGATTGGCGGAACGAACGATCGAAATAATCCGTTGCGTCGCGAGCTGAGCCAAACCTTCGCCGAAGATGAATTGTTCGTCGGCTTTCGATTTCTGTACGAACCATCCGAGACCACGGTTGCCAGCGACCCCGAATTCTTTGTGCTTTGGCTCGACCGTACCCAAGGCAGCGATCAGGCGGTCCATAGCACAGGGATCCCCAATATAGGCATCCATATGGCGGACCGGGGGAAAAGTCGCGGAAAGAATGTGTTCATGGTGCGTTTCGGTGCGAAGCAAACCGCTTGGAGCCGCATGGAAATGGTGCCCGGTAAGACGTATCATGTCATCGCTAGGATCGCCAAACAGAAACCCGGTAAACGCAACGCATTTAGCCAGATTCAGTTGTGGGTCGATCCGCAAGCGGACGACGCCGCTCAGCCGCTGCTGTCGCTGAGCGAACAGGATGGCATCCATCAAGTTCGCTGGGTCGGTTTTTCAACGGGCGTCAAAACGGAGCGTGAGGATCAAATCCGT
>NZ_JBFHFD010000560.1:0-5790 GCF_041583735.1 Novipirellula sp. | reverse complement strand
TGCAGCCCTCAGGGCACGGATCTCGCTGGCCAATAGCCATTGCCCCGAGGGTGACTTGGCATAATACAGCGGCTTCACACCAAAGCGGTCACGGGCCGCAAACAGTCGCTGTTGTGTCTCGTCCCAAATCATCAGCGAAAACATGCCGATGAAATGATCCAAGCACGATTCGCCCCAACGTTGATACGCAGCCAAGATGACTTCGGTATCGCTGTGGCTGCGGTAGGGATAATCGCTCAGTTCGGCGCGAAGTTCCAGGTAGTTATAGATCTCGCCGTTAAACGCGATTTTGTATCGACCGTCCGCAGACGTCATCGGTTGCGATCCGGCATCGGACAAATCGATGATGCTGAGCCGGTTGTGACCCAAACCCGCGGTTTGCGCCGGATCGACGTAGACACCGGATGCATCCGGACCGCGATGATGCTGGCTCGCCACCATCGCTTCGAGATCGTCTCGGGCTACCGAGTTACCGAAGATTCCTGCAATACCGCACATAGTTTTTCAGCGAGAAACATTTCTGTCTTGATCATCGATTCGGTGGTACATCCGCCGATATGGGGTGTGATTAACAGTTGAGGATTTTGACGGGCATAAGCGACGAGTGGATGATGCGACATGCCATTTGTTCGTTCGTCACTTAGAACGTCGACCGCGGCGCCCGTCAGCTTGCCGCTTTGCAGTGCGTCAAAAAACGCGGTTTCATCGACGAGTTCACCGCGAGATGTATTGATGAACCAAGAACCCGTCTTCATTCGATCGAATTGCTCTTTTCCAAAGAAGCCTTTGGTTTGTTCGCAAAGGTTGACATGCAGCGTGACTATGTCGGATTCGCCGAGCAGCGAATGCAAAGGCATCATTTCGACGTAATCAGGGACTTGGTCTTGTTGAACGATGGGATCGACGGCGATGACACGTGTGTCAAACGCGTGCAAGTATTTGGCCACCACGCGGCCCAGACGACCGAACCCAACAATCCCCACTGTTTTGCCATGAAGTTCCCGGCCACAAAACAGATCGCGATTCCAATTCCCCGCGATCACATGCTCCGTCGCCGCCGGCAGTTTGCGTAACACAGCCAACATCAATCCGATCGTGTGTTCGGCAGTAGCACGAATTTCACGCAGAAACTCGACTTCGCCCCGCAGTGAAATGACGCGGACACCGTGCCGCTGGGCGGATTCCAAATCGATGTGATTGAGTCCCGTGGTTGGCGAGGCGATGACACGTAGATTGCGGGCGGCTGCGAACACCTCTTCGTCGATTTGATGTCGCAGACGTATCCACAGTGCGTCGACCTGTTCGATCGCTGATAGCAGTTCGGACCGATCGAGATCCGCAAGAGTCAGCTCACCGATAGATCGTAACCGCTCAGCGGCCTGGACCGAAAATCGTTCCGATTCACTTACTAAAATTTGGTCACTCATTGGACCGGCTCGCCCCATCCAAGACCGGTGGTGATTAACCACTCGGCCATCTGCATGTCAAAGGGAGTGTCAATGTTGCACGCACGTTCTGGAGGCACGATCCAGGCCCGGCAATCCTGGCCTTTGAAGGAATGTTGTTCCATCAAGACCGATGTTCGCGTTAGATAAACCGAGCCTTCTCGCAAGTACAGCGGTCGCAGATCTTGACGGCGTTGTCCTTCGAATTCCTCGGCGAACGGAGGATCGATGACATGACCGCCGTCGTCAATAAACTTCATGCGGGCAGGATGTTTTTCGCCGACGTCGACAAAGGAAATCACCGAATCGGCTTCGGTCGTTTCGAGCAAATCGATCGCGCCGTCAATATCGGCAGCTAGTCGCAAGGGGTGAGTCGGTTGTAGTGTAAACACGGCGTCATAGTGTTCGCCCTGCGACTGAACAAACTGCACGGCATGTTGAATCACAGGCAACGAGGGGGTGTTATCTTTGGCCAATTCAGCGGGACGCATAAACGGTACGTCCAGTCCGCACTGTTTGCCAATTTCCGCAATCTCGTCGCTTTCCGTGGTGAGAATGACACGTGTCAATCTGGATGCGGCCAAGGCGGCTTCGGCGGTGTATTGCAGCAACGGTTTTCCACACAACATTTGTACGTTCTTGCGCGGTATTCCCTTGGAACCGCCTCTTGCGGTTACGATTCCAAGGACACGCATGCTTTGCTTTTCCCGTTGGTGGGTTCCGTTTCTGTGGGGGACGGTTTGGCATCGCCAGAGAACGAGTCGGCCGCTTCGTTTTCGCGGTAAATGTAGTCCAAACGTTTTTGCACGTAGGGATTTAGATGGGAGAGCGACTCGGCGATCCGATCGGAAACAAAGCCGTCTCCGTACAATTCGCTGGCGGGATAGCGTCCCTTGGCCACTTGATCCAAGATCGCCTGTTCGATCTTTTCAACTTCGGGAGCAACAGGAGTCACGTGCTGATCGGTTTCGCGACCTTCTTGACGATTGCCCACCAGGACAACGGGCGTGCCGAAGAAGCCCGCATCGCGAACGAAACTGCTCGAGTTGCCGATCGCACAAGTGGCATTGGCGAGCACTTGTAAATAGTCTTCGGGCATCAAGTTGATCAATGTACGCAACCAAGTTGGGTTGTGTTTGTCGCGAAATCGCCGAATGGTTTTGCTGACGTGATCGCTGCCGGCGTCGATGTTGGGCCACATTAGTAGCGTCGGCATGCCCACCGCATGTAACGCCGTCAGCAGCGATTCCATCTGCTTTGCCTCACCCCCGTATTCGGTCGTCGTGGGGTGAAAGATCACCAAGGCATAGGGATTATTGATGTCGATCGAGGCCCCGCTGCCTTTGGAGTTGATCAAATCCTGGCAATCACGTCGTTCCAGAGTGCGTGCGATGTCGCTGCTCGGACAACCGATCGTCAAGATGGTTTCGGGTTTCTCACCCATGCGTATGAGATAGTCGGCAGCACGCTGGGTGCTGGGGAAATGGAAATGAGCGAATTTGCTGATCGCATGACGAGCGCTTTCATCAATCGACCCCGAGACTTCGCCGCCTTGGATATGGGCGATGCACAAGTTCATGTACGCCGCCGCCATCGTCGCTGCGAGTGCTTCGTAGCGATCGCCGATGATCAAGACAACATCGGGGTCGAGTCGTCGAAATTCGCTGGCGAATTCCACCACGCCAAAGCCGAGCGATTTCGCCATCGTGGTGGGATTCGAGCCTTCGAGTTCGACGTAGATTTGACCACTGATTTTGAAGCCGTCTTGTTCGACGACCCGTACCGGAAGATCAAACCGCTCCAAAACCATCGTCCCTGCCGCCAGCACTTGAAGATCGAGTTCCGGACGCGATGCGATCGACTGCATCACCGGTTTCAAGCGGCCGTAGTTGGCTCGGTCGACCAGCACGACGCAGATTTTGCGGCGTGCACCATTGGTTTCACTGTGATTACTCAAGATCGTCCTCGGCTAACAGAGTATCGGCGGCAACCGCAGCTTTCAGCTTTCGATTGAAGATTTCCGGTAAGCGTTTTGCGGGAATGCCATTGCCCGGCTTTTTCAAGGTCAAGTGCTCGGGGCTGAGGATCGTTCCCGCCGCTAAATCGCGACGCGTCACGACACTTTTTCCGAACAGATCACGCAGCGGCGTCATTTCCTTTGCCATCGCATCTTTGTTGACGGGGTTGGCGATCATCGTTTCGATGAAACGCACCCCTTCGACCAATTGAGCGAGTTCAGTCGTGGTGACGGAGGCGGGAACGTCTGGGCCGAACGTCTCGCGACTGAATGTCACATGCACCTCCAGAATATTGGCGTGCAATGTTGCGGCGGCCAAACTGGGATAGATCGTGCCGGAATGATCCGATAATCCCACCGGGCACTCGTAGCGGGATCTCAATTGTTCGAGCACGTTCAAGCCGATCTTTTCCGGCGGGCAGGGATAGGCCGTGGTGCACTGCAGCACCGCGACCTCGGCATCGTGCTGGCGAACCGTCTTCACTGCCGCATCAATTTCTTCGATCGGGTTCATGCCGGTCGACAAAATACAGGGCAGTTGGGTTTTGGCCATCTGTCGAAGCATCGGCAAGTTGCCGACTTCTCCGGAGGCAACCTTCCATGCCGCAACCCCCACGCGGTTCAACAACTCTACCGCTTCGTTGGAAAAGGGCGAGCTAAGAAACCACAACCCTGACTCGTCGGCATGTTGTTTCAGCCCATGCCACTGAGACTCAGTGAACTCCATCCGTTGCCAATACTCGTAACGAGTTTCGTCCTGCGGACTAAATTTCACTCGCCACGGTTCACCGGGAGTCGATTCCGCAGCCGCGATGTGCGTTTGAAACTTCACGGCGTTCGCACCCGCTTTGGCGACCGCATCGATGTAGGCATGCGCCGTACCGAGACTACCGTCATGGGCCTGCGCCACCTCGGCGATGATCAAACATTGGTCACCACTGAGTGTTAGCTTGGCGATGTCAGACGACGTCGGCAAAGGACTTCTCCATACGACGGAAATAAAATGCGCCCGATATCAAGATCAGAATCGAGACCACGGTGGAAACGGCAATCATCGGCCCCGGTGCGGTCTCGGTTCCGGCAAGTGCCCAGCGAAACCCTTCGACCACGCCCACCATCGGGTTGATGCCATACAGCGTTCGCCAGGGTTCATCCAGCATACTGCTGGGGTAAACCACCGGGGTTGCGAACATCCAAAGTTGGGTGATAAACGGCAGCACGTAGCGGACGTCACGATAGCGAACGTTCATCGCCGAGAGCCACAATCCGACACCCAGAGATGTCATGAAGGCAAGCAGCAGCAAGAAAGGAAGCACGAGTACATTCCATGTCGGCGCGATGCCAAAGTAGAGCATCATCAGCAACAACACGGAAAAGGCCAAAGCGAAATCGACAATCCCACCCAGCACGGTTGAAATCGGCAAGGCCAATCGCGGAAAGTAAACCTTCTTCAATAGGTTCGAACCTTGAACCAGACTGTTTGAAGAGGCCACCATGGCGTTGGCAAAAAACGTCCAAGGGACCAATGCCGCAAACGAAAAAATCGGATAAGGAACTCCGTCGGATGGCATCTCGGCAAGCTTGCCAAAGAATAGCGTGAACACCACCATGGTGCTGAGTGGTTGGATAATCGCCCAAGCCGCCCCGAGTAACGTTTGCTTGTAGCGGACCTTGATGTCACGCCAAGTCAGAAAGTACAGCAATTCGCGGTACTCCCATAATTCACCCAGACGCAGGGGCATCCAACCCTTGGCGGGCTGGATCCGAATCACTTCTTGGCTGATCGGATCGGTTTGAATCGCGGTGCTCATCGTGTTGCTGATCTACTCGTTTTCGCCATGTTATGTTTCTTGGCTACCACCGATACTCGCAGCTTATCCAATCGGTTCGGCCGAGGCTGCGAGATCATCACTTCCGACTCCGGCATTCTGAGCATGTTGTTCATTCGCTGGGTACTGAAAGGCAATCGCCATCTCGCACATGGTTTTGCGAATCACCTCGTCGTCTTCACCGACCAGTAATTGAAGCCTCTGCATCAAACTGCGGATTTCCTCGGAGCTAAATGATTGGTGATAGGCCGTCTTCACTTTGGGATGAAGAGTTGGCATCATCTCTTCGTGTTTCATATACAGTTCTTCGTACAGTTTTTCGCCTGGGCGAATGCCTGTGTACTCAATTTTAATGTCCTCTTCGTTGAGACCGGACAATCGAATCAAGTCTTTGGCTAAGTCAAGAATTTTTACTTGCTTACCCATGTCCAGAACAAATATTTCCCCCCCCTTGCCCATGCTCGATGCTTGCAGCACAAGCTGAGACGCTTCGGGGATC
>NZ_JBFHFD010000559.1:0-5793 GCF_041583735.1 Novipirellula sp. | reverse complement strand
GGCCAGATACCGGCAATCAACTCCACCGCTTGGTTGGCCACCTGGCTACTCGATGTGGCGACGGTATGGAACCGTGAACCAAGCAATCGACCGAGCCGGCGAGCCGAACCGCGACGGAGTTGGCGTGCCATTTTGGGCGTGACCGCATCGACCTTCCAAACCAACTCGTCGAGCAAGCAATCCGCCGAGGCTTCGATCACAACCTGGTCCGCATCCGCGTTCGCCGCAGAATCACTTTGCACCACAGCCTCGGCAACCGCTTCGACCTCGGCAACCGCTTCGACCTCGGCGTCCGCTTCCACTTCAGCAACCGCTTCGACATCAGCAACCGCTTCCACTTCGGCGACCGCTTCGACTTCGACTTCCACTTCGGCATCGGCATCGACGGTGGACCACATGTCGGGCTTTTCGACGTGATTGTTGCGGTCCAAAATGCAGTAGGGCTTGTAGACGAGCGGATAGAAGTTCCAGACCTGGATATCCGCGGCCGCCAAATCATACGGCAGGTAGGCCTCTTCGATTGTCGCGATGATTGCCGAAGAACCGATGATCGCGTCCGCAGAAGGGGCATCTGCCGCGATCGCATCAAGCTCCGCTGCCGCTTCAAATTCATCCGCATCGGCTACCACTTCGACATCCGCATCGGCCACCTCAAACAGCTCCGCTTCGCCCCGCACTTCCACTTCGGCCACTTCCACTTCGGCCAGCTCCACTTCGGCCAGCTCCGCTTCGGCCAGCTCCACTTCGGCCAGCTCCACTTCGGCCAGCTCCACTTCGGCCAGCTCCACTTCGGCCAGCTCCACTTCGGCCAGCTCCACTTCGGCCAGCTCCACTTCGGCCAGCTCCGCTTCGGCTGACTCCACTTGGGCTGGCTCCACATCGGCTACTTCCACCGCTTTGACTTCCGCCGGCTCATCTGCGGAGAAGTCGGCCGCCAATGACTCGCTGGCGGTGGGGGTTTCGTCGGCGAGTACTTCGGCTGCGGGAGCCTCGGCGGTTACCGGTTCGGCGGCGGCGGGTTCGGAAGAAAGGGGTTCATCAACCGCAGAACCGATCGATGCTTCGCTCTTGGGAGGGGTGGTCGCCATGACATAGCTGCTACTGAGCAAGTCTTCGGCTTCGTGACCGGGAGCGTCAACATCGATCGGTTCTTCGTCAGCGAGTGATTTCAAATCGCTGCGTTCCTCATCGGCAGTCGCGAGATCGTCAACACAGTGATTGTCGGGGGTGTCCACAATCGGTGCTGGCAAGATCCCTTCGTAATAAGAAACCTCTTCCGCTTCTGCCTCGTTATCGCTAGACGCCACGGCGTCATGCGTGCTGCTACTCTTTTCCGCCATCTGCTGAAGCCGCGAGATTTCCTCGAGCGAGCTTTGAGCATAAGGGGCGACCATCGCAAACGGTTCGATCATCTGTTGGATCGACACACCGCCACGACGACTGACGCTTTCCGCAACGGCAAACAACGCGTCCAGGACCGCACTCGACTCAGGTGCGTTCGCCTGATCCTCTTCGTTTGCCTCAACCTCTTCACAAGCTTCGGTTACAACCGAAATATCCTTGATTTCATTTACTTCTTGCAAAGTTGCGGAAAGCGTCGACATTCCCAGCGGACCCGAATCGTGAGTCCCCCATCCGCACCACTGATCAAATCCATCTACCGTCGAATCAAGCGGTGCGACATCTGTCTTGGGATCAAAGTTGACGTCCACTGCATAGCTCGCACCGGAGCCTGCGACCGTGATACCGGCAATGAAACAAGACAATAGGAAGCGGCGAACACGCTGAGTTAAACAAATCTTCATGGATAAATCCTCCTGATAAAATTCTGCATACCTCGCAATGTCTCCGACAAGGGACATGGCCGGGACTCTAAACAAAGAGCCAGCGAGGTACACAGAGTGCGTCGCTAGCGAGGGCGACTCTATGCGGATGGGTCTGGCGGGAAATAAAATTCCGAAGACGGTGGGGCTCACTTTGATCCAGTGGGAATCAAACCAGAGGCTGATCATCTTGCGGAACAATAAGCGTATCGGCGACTTTTCGGGCTACGGTTACTCTAGCGGCCACGAAAACGATAACGATGCCATGCGACCGTTCCGGTCGTAACGGCTGGGAAGAGCCAGGACCAGGTGGCGGATTTCCGCACAAGTCCCGCTGTCCACTAGCGTCCGCATTTCAATGCGAAAAGCGACCGCCTTCGTCCCCCAAATCAATCATTGGCACGTTGCGATGCGGAACCATCGTTGCCATCGATTGAGCCCCAAACGGCCTCACTACCGCGATCGACGCAATCGCCAACGTGAACGGCCTTGGTCCTTTGCATAGGCTTTGCGAAAGGCATCAAACGTGGTGCTGTGAAGCACCGCATCGGTGGCCTTGCGAACATCGGCTAGCCGATCGTGCAGTGGGCATTTTTCACCGACGCCACAGACGCCGCCACCAAACGGGCAATGCGTCGAATGTTCCTCTCGCTCGAACAACGCATAGACGTCATACAGTTTGACCTCACGCGGGTGCATCGCAAAGGTGAACCCGCCTCCAGGCCCCCGCGTTCCCTCGATCAATCCCGCCGCCGCCAGCGTCGACAAAATCTTGCCCAAGAATGGACGCTGCAATCCTCGATCCTCGGCGATCTCGGTCGCGGAAAGTCGTGTCGCCCCACCATCGTAGACCTCCGCCAGCCGGCTAAGCGCAGCGATCGCTGTTTCCGTCGCTTTTCCGTACATAAGATCCACAAAATGAAATCGGGAGGGCGACAGCCACCATCGATCGAGCTTAATGCGATACCGCGTCCGCTTCGGCCTCGGGATGATTCAATCGCCCTGTAAACACGTTGGCGATCAATCTTAACATGACGGTCAAAATCAACAATCCGAAGGCCCAAATCCCCGCAGTCACCTTCCACTCCACCAAGCTGGGTGTGTACTCCACCATCTCGTGCAGCGTCGAAGGAATGAACCCAGGAATGATCAGCCCCATCCCTTTCTCGATCCAGATCCCGACGATCACCAACAAACATGCGATGATTCGTATCGAACCACGCTGCAGCGCTGCGGGACTAAAGAACAACACGGTGCCGATCAGATTCATGGCGATCGCGGTCCAGATCCAAGCGACCAAACCGTCATGACCATGCAACCCAAAGAACAGATACTTTGCCGACACACCATGCGCACCGCCGGTGTAAAACAGCGTAAAAATCTCGCTTGCCAACATCACGAGGTTGATCACCATGGCGACGCGAATGATTTGAATCAGCGTTCGTGCGGGCCCAGGCGGCGCCGCATATCCGCTGGTGATCCGCAGGACTCGCATCACCAAGATGATGAACGCAGGGCCGCTGACAAATGCCGACGCGAGAAACCGCGGCGCCAGTAACGCCGTATTCCAAAACGGACGTCCCCCCAAACCGCAATACAAAAACGCGGTAACGGTATGAATACTGATCGCCCAAACGATTGACAGAAAAACAAACGGGATGTACCAGACCGGATTCGGTTTGCGGCCCAAATACCGCATGTAAAGCAAATAGCCGACGATGTGCAGGTTGATCACCAAGTAACCGTTCAACACGATCACATCCCACGTCAACATCGACATGGGCCAATTGAACCGGCCAATTCCGGGAATTAAATGCCAAAATCGATCGGGACGCCCAAGGTCCACCAGCACGCTGAGCGTACACATCACGATCGCGGCAACCGCAACCGCCTCGCCGACGATCACCACCTTGTGCATCTCTTCGTCATCGTACAAATAGGCGGGAATCACCATCATCACCCCTCCGGCAGCCAAGCCGACGCAAAAGGTGAAGTTGGCGATATACAATCCCCAACTGACGTGGTCCGTCATGTTGGTGGTGATCATCCCGGCGGCGACTTGGTTTGCCCAAGCGTTTGCGCCAACCAATGCCACCGCAGTCAACGCCGTCATCCAGGCATAAAACCCAAGCGAGCCATCGGTTGCCAACGACAGCGAACGCCGCAGGAAGGCGGGATAACTCAATATCGCGGAAGGTTTTTGCAGGGTGCTCATAGGGGATTCGTCAGTCACGGTGCGGCGGATGGTTTTGCGTTCCCATGGGCGATCGCGATTGGGCTACTCGGTACTCACTTGTCGAAAAATTCACTCATCGAAAAAGATTTACTTATCGAAAAAGTAAAAGAACGCTGGCTTCGTGCCTAACTCTTCTTTCAGCACATACACACGTTTGTTCTCGAGCAGCCAGCGAATGTTCGAATTGGGATCCAAGATATTGCCAAACACCCTCGCCCCCGTCGGACAAGCTTCCAAACACGCAGGCAGTCGACCGCGGCGAGTCCGGTGCAAACAATAGGTACACTTTTCGACCACACCTTGAGGGCGGATGCGATTGCTGAGGTAACTTTGATCGGGGTTCACTTCGTCGGCCGGCACTTCGGGCTTCTTCCAATTGAAACGCCGGGCGTGGTACGGACAGGCAGCTTCGCAGTAGCGACAACCGATACACCAGTTGTAATCGACCACCACAATGCCATCCTCCTCCTTCCACGTTGCCTGGACAGGACAAACATCCACACACGGCGGCTCGTCACATTGTTGACACTGAACCGGCAAATAAAACTTGCCGTCCGCAGGAACCGTATGCGTGTACGTCGTATTCCCCTGTTCCATGTCCATCGTGCCCTTGGGCATTTCAAGCACACGGATGTAGGACTGGTTTGTGGCGCGGTCGTGGTTGTTTTCTTTGTGGCACGCTTCGACACACTTGCCGTTCCCGTTACAAACACTCAAGTTGATCGCGTAGACAAACTTCGTGCCTGGCACAGGGCGATCGTCACCGATCGTCACGTCCGCACCATATTCCTCTTTCGTCTCTTGCTCCAGCCGCGCAATCACCTCGCGTTTATCTTCATCGCTCAGCTCTTGATAGTGCTGCTGCATGAACTCTGCAGCCGTTGTTTCCTTGGCCGCATGACGTAGCGGCGAGATTGCACCGACAAACGCCGCAGCACCCAGCGTGGCAAAACCGCCCTTGACCGCGGTTCGGCGAGTCACAATCGGCAGCGACTTTTTCAATTGCGAATCGCTCATACCGCCCACCTCTGGTTTAAAATTCGAATGGGATCATCGCAATTGTTAGTGGGACGTGACGCGTAAGCGGCCGCGTCTCGCACGCTCCGACTCACCATCGGTGTAGCGAATGTCGTCAAAACATTTGCGTCACAGCAGAATCTCCCGAAACTCTTGACGAGTTCCGCTACCCTCGTCTGCCCGTAGCGGAAATCGTTCACGGCACTGGAATCTGCCTGGGAAACAGGGTTTTCAACTGCGGCACCATGGGCATCGTCCGCAGGCGGACTCAAAAAACGATCGCGAGGCTTGAACGTCGGCTGCATCTGCGGGAACGCGGGCACGTGCGGATCGTGGCAATCGATACAGTTGTTTCGCGTCTGCGGACCACGCGTGAGGTCCCAATAGCCATTCATCCCGCCATGAGCCCCATGTTGATAATCACGATACTGCGGGCCGTGACATTGAGCACACAATGTCATCACATCGACATACTGCACCTTCGTGCTATCCGCCAACCGCAGTGAATCGGCATCATCGGGATGGTGACACGAATAACAGGTTGTCGATCCGTGAGAAAACGTCATCCCTTGATGGAATTGATCCAAATCGGCTGGCGAACGATTGGCAAAGTTCGGTTCGCGAACGCTGTGACATGTAGAACAGGCGATTGTCCCCGAGCGGCCTTGCGGGTCCACGACCCCTGAATCAATTCGAGGCGGCCCGTCCGGTCGCCGG
>NZ_JBFHFD010000558.1:0-5800 GCF_041583735.1 Novipirellula sp. | reverse complement strand
GGTTGCGATCCTCGACATCGGACGCCATGCCATTGGAATGGGAATTGAAACGGGCTCGGCAGATGATTGCCGACTTGAAACCCGAAATTGAACACAATGCCAAGCGAATCGCGTTGGAGAAGGTCGAGGTCGCCCGACTGGAAACTCAAATGAGCGATACGGACCAGCGGTTGGCCAAAACCCAAGCCGATATCGAACGGTTAAGCGAAGATCTTCGCAAGGATTCGCATCTCTATACCTACGGAGGCCGGACTTACACGTCGGCCCAAGTCAAGAACGACTTGAGCAACCGCTTTAGCCGTTTCAAGACCCGCAAGGAGACGGCCGAGAAACTCGAAAAGATGCTCTCGGCTCGCAAATCGTCGCTTCAATCGGCCCATGAGCGAATGGATGCCATGCTGAGTGCAAAACGTCAACTCGAAGTTGAAGTTGAGAACTTACAGGCTCGACTTGCCTCGCTTCGTGTTGCCGAAACCAGCAGCGAACTGGCGTTGGACGACAGCCATCTGTCGAAGACACGTCAATTGCTCGACGAAATTCATGCTCGGATTGATGTCGCCGAGGAAACGATGAAAGTAGATGTCGAGTACTTTGGTGAAATCGATTTGGATGAGCCAAGCGAAGAGAACCTGCTTGACGAAATCACCAGCTACTTTGGCGACGAAGCTCCCTCGACATCGAAGTCCCTGGTCTCGATTCAGCTAGACTAGTTCGAGCGAGAGAGCAAGAGAGAGAGTGTGTGAGGATGGCAGCAATGAAGGTATGCGGCACCGAGAAAGGCTGATGGACGTGTCCGAATCAAAAACCTTAGCAAACTCAAAGCCTGCAGCATTACGCTGGAGGCTTTGGGTCGATGGTTGCGGTGGATTTTTGATCCTGCCAGGCGAACGTTGGACGATTGGTGGCGCCGGGCCGGCGGGCACGAGCGACGTGCGAATCCATTCGGATCTGGCTCGCATCGCGGGAACGCTCTCGCGTCGCGAGGACAGTTATTTTTGGGAATTTGCCGACGCGACGCGACCTGCCGAATTGGTGCTAAGTGGTCATCCGCTGTCGATGACGGGGTCTGCGTCCTTGATTTTTCGGCACCCCAGTCCGCTGAGCCGTTCGGCGGTACTGACGTTGTTGCCGCCACATCGCTTTGCCGGCCATGTGGACGAGGTGATTTTGGCGGATGAAACGCTGTTAATGGGAGCGACGGCCGATTGCCATATCAAAGTGGCTCATTTGGGAAGCGAGAAAGTGGTGATCACCCGTCGCGGCGACCGCTGGTTGGGCAAAGTTGTCGGCGATCCCGAATTGTCGGAGCTGACGGTGGGGCAAAGAATGGAATTGGGGGACGTCGTGATGACGCTCGAGGAAGCATAAAAACGGCGCCCTGATCTGCCGCAGATCGAGCCTTCTATATGCACGAGAGTTCACGAAAGTTACAGAGCAGACCGAAAAACGAGACACAACGCGAGGACGCGAAGCGATGAAACCAGCAAATTCGCCCCCCACTGCTCCGAACGGTGCCGCTCCGAAGAATGCTCCTAAAACCGTGCCATTAAAACAGTCAAGAATTTCATTTGGGAAATCGATTCATGACCACGCTTCTCGGTAAACTAGAGGTCGAATCGAACCACCTACCTGATTCATTGGCAAAGAATCGACGCCAGTTCGAAGAAACCCACGCAAGCCATACGACCACCTCATCGATGTCATTTACTTACCCCTCCGGATCGACGCCTTTGGATCGATACACGATTCGTCGTGGGATCGGGATGGGCGGATTTGGAGAGGTTTATTTCGCGGTCAGCGAGGCGGGCAAAGAGGTGGCGTTGAAACGGATCCAGCGCAATCTGGAAGTGGAACTGCGTGGCGTTTCGCACTGTTTGAACTTGAAGCATCCCAATTTGATCGCGCTTTATGACATTTGTCATGATGATCAAGAACAAGCCTGGGTGGTGATGGAATATGTGGCGGGCCAAAACCTGCGACAGGTGCTCGATCAATCCCCCGACGGACTCGCTGTTCCTGAGGTCCGCCGTTGGTTGTCCGGAATCGCCGCAGGCGTCGACCATTTGCACGGTGCCGGGTTGGTCCATCGCGACCTGAAACCCGGCAATGTCTTTGACGACATGGGAATTGTCAAAGTAGGCGATTACGGATTGAGCAAATTTATCTCGGCATCCCATCGGGGCGGCCACACCGAGAGCGTTGGCACATTTCACTACATGGCACCCGAGATTGGGCGCGGCGAATATGGCCGCGAAATCGATATCTACGCCATCGGGATCATGACCTACGAACTGTTGACCGGCACCGTCCCCTTTGATGGCGAAAGCTGTCACGAGATCATCGTCAAACACATGACGGCCCAACCCGATGTCAGCCTGATTGCCGAACCGTACCGGTCGGTGGTGGCGAAGTGCTTGGAAAAGGACCCTGCGAATCGCTTTCGCTGCGTGCGAGAGATGACCAACGCCCTGGGCATCACGCAAGCGGATGCGGCGGCAATCCCCACCGCTGCGACACAAGCAGACACGCCGGATGCCACCATCTTGGCATCGCTCGCAAACGCAAATGCGGCGGCAGTGACCTCGGCTGCTGTGACCTCGGCCCGCGGCAGCACGTTTTCGGCGTCCCCGTCGATCGATCATGCTGCCGCCGCACGCGACAGTGAACCGCTGGCTCGCGCCGTGCGGGCGAGCGTTTCGGATCTTCAATCTTGGTGGCGAACGCTCGATCGTTCCCCCGGAGCGAAGATTTTCTTGTTGATCGCCGCCACCTTTGTATTGGTCGTCAACACACACTGGCTATTACCGCTGATGTCGATCGTGGGCGTCGTGTACGTGCCCTACTACATCGTGCGTCAAATGGTGCTGCATGTCAGCCAACAACCCAGCTATGCTCAAGCTCAACGCATTGCAACGAGCCCAAGTGGCCCAACCCGCCCGATGACGCGTTCGCAGTGGCGATCCCATATGCGAAACGATTTGCGTGCCAAACGCTCGGTGCACCGCGCTGCTGAATTGAGCACATCATGGATCACTGCAATTTTGACCACGCTGGTGTTGACGATTTGTGCAGGTGTGATCGGGCTTCGCACCGGCGAAGTTGATTCGATCGCAATCGCTCCCTATGGATGGATGGCAGTGGTAGTGATGGGCGCGGCGATCTCGATCTTGGGACTTGGAAAATTGTGGGAGCGAGACGAAGGCGAAAGTCTTCCTCGCCGCATCGTGTTGGCGGGAGTCGGCGGCGGTGTGGGGCTAGTCGCCTACGCCATGAACGGATTCCTGATGCTTCCGATTGACATTGGACTGACGCGTAATATTGATTCCACCACATTGCCGCAGGCTCTGTATACCGATGGCATTCCACGTGCTTCGGCGATGATGGCACACTTTGCGATGCTGTTTGCCCTGCTGCGTTGGTGGCGTCCGGTTGACCCGCTGCGTCGACATCGACTCAGCCTGTGGAGCGTTGCGGTGGCCGTGGTGGGCGAATGGGCGGTCCACCAAGTGCTGCCAATCCCGCAGCCGTTTGGGATGCTGATCGCCGGTGGTATCGCGATCGCGATTCAAATGTCCGCTCCTTGGATCAACCCTCGCGTCAAACCCGAATTGATTCCACGCACTCCATCGCAACCCGCAGTTGCTCGTGCGGCCAACGATCGAATCGCTCAAGAACTCGCCAACGCTCGGGGGTCTGTATGAACGCGTCACCTCATCGCTCGGCTCCATGCCGTTGTCATGTCTTAACGCCATGGGTCGCCGTGTTGATGGTGATCACCGTCGGTCCGATGGTTGCCATGGCCGTGGATGACGTGGCCGAAAAAGTCGAATCCTCACTCGCCGAGTCGAAATCCAGTACCGAGCCCACCCCCGATGCTGAAAGTGCGACCGATGCGGCATTGGCGACCGACACGGCCGCGGAATTGTCAGTCGCTCCGCTGGACCAATTCAGCTATCCCGAGGATCGTCCCGCGTGGTTAAACGAGTTGCCCAAACTCGACGGAGACCTGCAGTCGTGGGTCGTCGTTTCCTCACCGGCGGAAAGCCGCGAGGAGAGCGAGGAGGAACGAAAACGGCTGCAGCGTGCCGCGTTGATCCACTATGTCCAAGGGCAAACCGATGGTGACACCAGTAACGAATATTTGTCAGTCACAGACGAGTGGATTGAAAACAACTTGATCACCGATCGCTACGCGGGCGAAGTGAAACAAGGCGACACCGTCCTTTACGAGAATGCCGCCAAACTGAGCTTTGACAAAGCGATCCAACGTGAGATTGCGGTGGCGTGGAAACGGGTCCAAGTTCGCGACCGTTTGGCTGCCACCGGCGTCTTGGTGGCGGGCGGCCTGTGCTGTCTCGTCTTTAGCTCGTTCCTAACCGGGTTGATTGGCCGCCGGTTCAGCTCTGCCGCGGATCCTCAATGACTCCGCCGTTTCGTTTGCCGTAGAATAGAGAACGGTGCGAAACGAACAGGAACCAACAGGGGTGATTGCGATGCGATGGATTTTGCTGATGATCGTAGGCGGGCTGCCTGCGTGGGGTTGGTCACAAACGTTCGAAGTGATTCAGCCCTCGGGGGTTCGTAGCACGGTGATCGAATTGCAGCGTGATTCGATGCAAATTCTCGACGCATCGGCTGGCCGGTTGATCTATTTTCGTGATCTGCGATTTGATTCGCTCGACGGACAATATGCTGGCTATTTCCACCCTGATCTGAATCGTGTTTTGCGATTCCCTCGCTCCGGCCGAGGTGACATGTGGATGGCCGATTTGGATGACGTGTCGCCTCGTTTTCAACCGATGACGGGCGTGCTGCGTCCAACCGACCCTCGTGCGCTACCTCCCCCCGGATTGAACCAGGGCTTTTTCCCAGGCGGGTTTGGACCAATTCCGTCATTTATGCCGGCACCGTTTGTTCCCGTGCCGCCCGTTTGGAACTCAGGAATAAGTACCACGATTGGCCCGGCTCCGATTTTCGCCTTCCCGCCGATCGATCATCGCCCGCAATCCGTGCTGATTGATTCTCAACTCGTTGCTGGGCCTGCGTTGCCACCGGTCACTATCGGACTTCGCAATGGAGGCCCTAGCGATCTGGTGGTCACGATTGTGAATTTAAAAGACGATTCGAACACAGAGCAGATCAAAATCAGGTCAGGCGAGGTGGTCAACCGTTCGTTTTCACGCAGCCCGGCTGCGGAACGGATTGATACTTACCGCGTTCTCAATGAATTCGGCGATGTGGTGACTCGGCAAAAAACGCTGCCGCTTCCGGCCGAGGTGCTGTATGAGATCGTCGTGCATCAGTGGCAAGTTCAATCGATTGCGATTGACCGCACGGGAAAGAGCCCTAATGTGATCGAGGACATTCATTATCAAGGCAAGGGGCTTGGTCGTTTCCCATTGCCCGCCGGGGTTGAGCTCCAACCCGGGGTGATCGATGTGTATCGAGCCGCGATCAATCAAGGCAATCCGGCGACGGTCGCCCCCATCACCACTCGCTGACAAGGTTGGAAAACCGGCGCTCGCTGGATCGCCGCCGACCCATCTGATTCGTGGCCGTCCAAACTGCTGAGAATGGTTCCGCATTGGAGATGACGGGCTCATCCACCCCAGTGTCCCATTGGACCTGCCCCCTTCCGCAATTACATTGGGTGGGTCCACCCGATCGCGCGCGTTGACAAGCGGTGTGATCAGGGATCCGGCATTGTATTGGGTTGCTCGCCAGTCACGTTCACATTGCATGTTCCATTTCATTGCCCTTAGTGTCGCAGTGCTGATGCTTTTTGTGGCGAGATTTTACT
>NZ_JBFHFD010000557.1:0-5821 GCF_041583735.1 Novipirellula sp. | reverse complement strand
CGATGGGTTTCTCGCTCGCGTATTGCCAATACAGACCAGCCAGATCAAATGCCGACGTTCCTGCCGAGACGTAGGTGGCGTCGCTCGCCAAACGAGCAAGCTCTCGAAGTCCGCTTTCGTTCAATCGCGTCGTGACAAATTCTCCGTCGTGTTTCAAGTACTCCGTCGCGCCGTAGTCACCTGTGATGGGAATGCGTGAACCCGCCGCCGTGTCGCCAATGCCGACCAACAACAGTACCGCCGCGTGTTCGTTCAGTAGTTTGGCGATTCGGTGATTGTGCGACCCATGTTCTTCGCCATCGGTCAGGACGATCAAATCCTGCATCCCGTTGCGCTGCTCGGTAAAGATGCTGTCGGCACACTTTTCGGTGGCGGATAGTAAGGTGGTGCCGCCGAAATCGACGGTTCGCGGAGTGGCTTGATCCAACACGTATCGCACAAAGTCGTAATCAAACGTCAGCGGACAGAGAATGTTGGCACTGCCCGCGTACACGACCAACGCCACTCGTTCGGATTGCAAGTGGTCCAGCGCGTCACGAATCGCGTCCTTGGCGGCATCCAATCGCGACGGATAAGCGTCTTCGGCCAACATGCTTTGCGAGACATCGAGCACAAACACCACGTCACGACCACTCTTGGATACCGAATGCCGCTGCGGCGAAATCCCTGGACGCGCCAACGCAAGGATCAACAGCAGCGTTGCCGCCAAGCAAAGCCGGTCACGCCATCTTGATCGCAGGCCAAGATCGCCGCCCATCGCATCGATAACCGTCTTTCGGCGACGCTGCGCACGGCGAAGCAACCACGCCACCGGCAACAGCATCACCAGCAGTCCAAGCATGCTCGGGTTTTGAAGGGTAAAGAATGTCATGGCACCGTCCGTAACCACGTGGCTTCGAGCACAAGAGCAATGATCAATATCGATAGCGAAACGACCAATGGCAACCCGAACCACTCGGCGACTCGCGTGTATTGACGGGTTACGATGCGGGAACGCTCTAGTTGATCCACCTCGGAATAGACCGCCAACAATGACTCGAAATCGTGAGCGGTGCGAAAAATGCCACCCGTTTCGTGGCTGATGTGTTCGAGCACGCGTTCGGCTTCGGAAAGCGGTGGATCCGCAAGTGGTGCGGACGACGACGGCGCGGATCTCGATGGAGCTGCGTGGTCTCCCAAGCTGATGCAGTAGACGCGGCAGCCCCACTCTTTCGCCAATCCCGCGGCCTCGACTGGCAAATGTTGCCCCGAGTTGTTCTCTCCGTCGGTCAGCAGGATGATTACACGGCTGGAAATTTCACTTTCGAACGATCGTCGCTCGCGAACTTCGGGATCATCGAGTTGTCGCAGCCGGGCGGCGGCAATTGCCAAGGCGTCGCCATAAGCGGTGCCATCTTCGTTGGGCCGCTGTTGGATTTCGAGATCGCGAACCAATTGCAGCAGTGCTTCGTGGCCAAACGTCAACGGGCTGCGTGTGTCGGCGTACCTCGCAAACGTGATCAGCCCCAACAGATCGCCTTCGCGTCCCTTCAATTTTTCGCCGTCGCCCGCGATGAAGCGTTCCACCAATTCCTTGGCCACCTGCATGCGGCTGTTCTGTTTTTTGTCAGGCAGCTGGATGCTCATGTCCATGCTGCTGCTGACGTCGACCAACAACTCAATCGCGATTCCTTCGGACACCTGGACCGTGTGCGTGCTTCCCGCTTGCGGTCTGGCCAATGCCACGATCAAGAGCATCAGCGAGATGATGCGAAGCAGCGGCAGCAGCCACAGGTACTGGGCACGCCCGCGATCGGTATGTTGCCAAAGCTGTAGCGACGGGACCGGCAAACTAGGACGCGCAATTCGCATCCGCCATGCCAATATCGCAGGAACCGGCAACAACAGCAGCAGCCAGGGATAGGCGAAGCTCATCTTCCCTCCTGCTGTTGCAACTGGTGGGCAAGTTGCGCAGTGTCGTAGTCTTCGGCGTAAACCGCTCGCTCGATCGCCGCACGCACGTCAACCGATGCGGTAAAGTTCGGGTCGGCCAGCAACCGTTCCAATTCGTGACGCGGCATTTGGCCGGACTGCAGCAAATGTACGAGATCGTCCGTTGGTGGCGGTGACTGCGAGGTGGACGGTGCAGCCGTGGGTTGCCGATTCTGGTGTTTTCGAGCGACAACGAAGATCGCGAGCAAAAACACCAAGCCGATGCCGACAGCGGCTGCAAAAAACGTCAGAGACTGCGATGACTGCACGGGCGTCGAGGTCGGCAATGGCACAGGCGTCGTCGCGGTGTCGGTGATCCCGGTTGGCTCAATCACCAGCGTCAGATCAGGGACCGTTACCGTTTGCCGGCCTCGCGAGGTCACGACATCAATGGTCGCACCGGACACTCGCAGTGACCCAGAACGTTTGGGTTGTAAAACCAAACTTTGCTGCTGTCGATAACGTCCGTCCTGATATTGCAGTGGGATTTTTTCCACCGTGATCGCGTGCATGTCTGGGTTTGCAGGGACATGCAAATCGAACTGGCCCCATGCGTCTCGGTCCATCTCGGCCCGCAGTTGCACGACGTCCCCGGGGCTGGCATGGTCAGGGATAAACCGTACGGTAATGCCAAACGATTTCGAGGTGAGCTTGCTTTCCCCGGGGGCCGCAATTTCCACCGCGAACGTAACGGTTGCAAAGATCGCGATAAACACGAACGGTAAAACGGAACCGAGAGCACAACGCAACATTTAGCCACCCGTCTCGTCAGCAACACGTCGATGCCGCGACTGGAAATAGCTCGCCAGTGCCGTCACACAGTCTTCGTCCACACCCAGCTCCATCAACCCGATACCGCTCTGCAGCATTTGTTCCTGCAGCGCGATAGGGTGCTCGTCGGTTTGCTGGGTCGTGCACTTCAGGTCGACATAACGCTGCGATCCCGTCTCGGTGTCTTCCATGTGGACCAGTTCGGTGGATGCGGCGAGCTGCGTTTGCGTATCAAGCACATTGACGGCATTCAGATCATGGCGGGCCGCCAATGCGCGGAGTTCGTCAAAGTAGTCGGACGCCAAGAAATCCGAAATCACGAACACTACCGAGTGTTTTCGTGCCATGTGACCAAACCGGCTCAACACCGCCTTGAATGCGGTTTCTCGACCGGTCGGCTCGAAGTTCAGCATCGTGTCCATGATCCGCAACGCATGCGAACGACCCTTTCCAGCCGGGATCACCATTTCGACACGATCGGTAAACAGGATCAGACTGACGCGGTCGTTGTTCCGAACCGCGGCCATCGTTAGCAGCGCACACAGTTCGGTGATCAGCGCGCGTTTGCGACCGCCGCTCGATTGGATCATCGACGCCGAGACGTCGACCAACAAATACAGAAACTGCTCTCGCTGTTCGATGTAGCGTTTGATGTGGGGTTCGCCTGTCCGTGCGGTGACTTTCCAGTCCATTGATCGCACATCGTCGCCCGGCTGATATCGCCGCACATCCTCGAATTCAATTCCTTGGCCGCGGAAAACCGAGTGATATTCGCCCGCCAGCAGATGTTCGACTGGGCGACGGCATTTCAATTCTAATAGGGAAAGTTGAGCGTCGGCGTTGGAAAGCGAATCAGGAATCATGACTCGACAACCGGCACCGTTGACAACATTTGGTCTAGCAAATCATCGGACGTGATCGACTCGGCTTCCGCACGATACGAAATCGCCAGCCGATGTCGCAAAACATCATGGGCGACATCCTTCACATCTTGAGGGACGGTGTAGTCACGCCGCTGCATCATCGCGTTTCCACGCGCCGCTAATGACAGGTAGATCGATGCGCGTGGAGACGCTCCGAATCGGACATAACGCTCGATATCCAGTCCATACTTTGCGGGATGACGTGTACAGTCCACCAGCCGGATGATGTAACGTTCAATCTTTTCGTCCAAGAACGTCGCATCGAGCGTGCTTCGCATCTGCATCAATTCATCAAGCGATAGCACCGGTTGGATGTTCACCTCGGAACGAGTCTTTGCCATCCGCTGCATGATTACGAGTTCTTCGTCCATGCTGGGGTAGCCCACTTTTAACTTGAACATGAACCGATCGACCTGGGCTTCAGGAAGCGCGTAGGTCCCCTCTTGCTCGATCGGATTCTGAGTCGCCAAGACGAGAAACGGCGACGGCAGATCAAAGGTCTCTTTGCCCAGCGTGACCTGTTTTTCCTGCATCGCTTCAAGCAGCGCCGATTGCACCTTGGCCGGCGCCCGGTTGATTTCATCGGCCAGCAGCAAGTTGGCGAACACAGGTCCTTTCTCAGGGGTAAAGACATGGTGCCGCGGGTCGTACACCAACGTGCCGGTGAGATCCCCCGGCAACAGGTCGGGAGTGAACTGGATGCGGCTAAAGTCTGCGTCGATCGCCTTGGCCAAACAATTGACCGTCAACGTCTTGGCGATCCCAGGCACACCCTCTAACAACACATGCCCATTGCACAGCAGCGCCAACATCAACCGGTCGATCAATGGCTGCTGTCCAACGACATGTTTGGCAATTTCGCTTTTTATCTGGTTCAGCTTTTCGCTGGTTTCTGTCGATTGTGTCGTCAAAAGCCTGTCAAATCCTGGTTCAAGGCAACGTCAAGGGATGCGATTAATGTATCGATTTGGCGTCGAGATCGCTACCTTCGCTAGCCCACGTTCGAGCGCGAGCGAAATTCGCCAAGAGTTTCGGCCGGGGGCTTTTCCGCCGTTTGATTCTTAATCTTAATCGTACTCTCAATCCTAATCTTCTCTCATTACCTGCGGTCCAGCGGGGCTTGCGCAGTCGGGATTAAGATCAAGAGTAGGATTAAGATTAGGAGTTGCTTGTTTGAGGACTAAACGGCTACTCCCCTGCGGACTTGTTGGCGTTGCGTTTCTTGCCATTACCGCCTTGCTGCTTTCCTTTTTTGGAATTCTTCGTTGCCCATGCCTTGCGAGCCTGTTCACGCGTCATGCCCTTGTAGGCGTGTTGGTGCAGGATCGCGTCGTATTCGGTTTCGATTCCCTCGTCTCCCTGCGACGCCATCCACTGATCAAGTTTGCGTTTCAGTTCTTTAATGACACTGATGTACTCGGGATTTTCGGCCAAGTTGTTCATTTCCAACGGGTCGACGTTGCAGTCGTACAGCTCGAACTCGGGACGATAGTAATATCGATTGACCAGTTCTTGTGCGTCGCTGTCACCCTCCTTGGCCACATCGACCATCGATTGAAAGTAGCGGGCCTGGGTACACGCGTTGGTGAACTTGGTTTCGTGATTCAAATTCCAAATCAATCGGTACTGTTGCCCTCGCACGGTGCGGATGGCATAGGCGTCGCTGCCATTGATGATGCCTCGCGTCGTCATGATGCCGTAGCTAAACGATTTGTGCTGGTCGGTTTCGCCGGTCAACACAGGGATGAAGCTCTTGCCGTCTAAGTCAGGTTGCGGGGCGGCTCCGGCTGCGGCGATGAAGGTTGGCGTCACGTCGACATATTCGACCATCGCATCGGTGACCGTGCCCGGTTGGACCTTGCCCGGCCAACGTACGATCATTGCCGATTGTAGCCCGTTGCTGTAGCACGTCCACTTTGCAAAGGGAAACGAGTTGCCTTGTTCCGACACCACCATCACTAACGTGTTGTCGCTGAATTGATGTTTATCGAGTAGCTGCAAAATCTGGCCGACTTGGTCATCAAAATAGGTGACTTCGGCGAGGTAGTCGCTGAAATCCTCACGCACTTGCGGGGTATCGACGATGTAGGGCGGCAGTTTGATTTTGGCGGGCGGGTATTGCGACGCGTCCCCCATGTTCCAAGGCGAATGAGGCT
>NZ_JBFHFD010000556.1:0-5840 GCF_041583735.1 Novipirellula sp. | reverse complement strand
GTGGAGATTAGGATTAAGAGTAAGATTATGATTAAGAAACGGAAAAGGGCAGCAAAGGCGTGCGGTCGTAGTTTCTTGAGACGCAGCGGGGACAACGGCAAGAATTCCGTTATCGTAGCAGAGGCAAACACGCAGCCTCTTAATCTTAATCATACTCTTAATCTTAATCCCGTCCGCGCAATCGTCCGGCTCGGGTGTAATCCGGTGGAGATTAGGATTAAGAGTAAGATTATGATTAAGAAAGGAAAGGGCAACAAAGGCGTGCGAGCGTGATTTCTCGCGTCTCGCCGCTGCCCAAAAAGAGTCGATCGTACTGGCACTAACGCTGGGCTAGTGTCGCGGCTAGCTTGCGGTACTCGCTGTACAGCCGGTCGTAGTCCGCGGTTCGCTCGCTTCGCGGGTAGACGACATCTTGTTTCCCCTGGGGAACCCCCGCCATCGCGGTCGCCGCTTCGCTGACGCTTGAGAAACCGCTCGCTTCGGATCCGGCCGCGATCATTCCCAACACCGCCGCACCGACCGCCGGGCCTTGCGTGGATGGATGAATTTCAATCTCCATTCCTAGCACATCGGCATACACTTCGACGAACGCGCGGTTGTGGTGCGGCAATCCTCCGGTGGCAATCAGTCGATCGATCGGCGCGCCGCCATCGCGAAGCAATTCGACGATCCAGCGGAGCCCAAAGGCCGATCCTTCCATCAACGCCAAATACAAGTGTTCGGGACCGTGCTCGAGACCTAGTCCGGTAAACGCGCCCCGTAGACTGCCGTCCATCAACGGGGTACGGCATCCATTCATCCAGTCAATACAGATCACTCCTTCGGCACCCGGTGGCAATCGCAGGGCCGCCTCGGCGAGTGAGTCAAAGGAGTCGAGTCCAAGCAATCGCCGCAGCCATGCGAACGCGTCACCGACCGCCGCTTGACCTGTTTCGTATCCAAACATGCCGGGCAAAATGCCACCGTCGACCACGCCTGCGATCCCAGGGATATCGGCCGCAGTGTTGGCGTTGAGCATGTGACAACTGCTGGTCCCCATCACCATCACTAATACTCCGGCGTCAGCGGCGCCGACCCCGGGAACCGCGGAATGCGCGTCAATAATTGCAGTCGAAACCGGAATGTTCTCGCGAAGTCCGAATCGCTGGGCCATCGCCGCGGTCAAGCCTCCGGCAGGTTCCCCAGGCGATCGCATCACGCCAGGCATGCGATGCTTCGCGGCCTCGGCCAACTTGGGGTGGACCGCAGCAAAGTACTCGCTCGACGGATAGCCCTCCTTCGCCGACCACATCGCCTTGTAACCCGCCTGGCACGTCGATCGGGTCAGCGACGCGGCGTCCCCGCCCACCAATTGCCACACGAACCAATCTCCGGCTTCCAGCCAAACGTCGGCAGCCGAGGCGACTTTGGGAGCGTTTTCGATCGTCTCGAGCATTTTGGGAAAGAACCATTCCAGCCCGATCGTGCCGCCATACCGCTGTAAAAATGGTTCGTCACGCTCTCGGGCCACCGCATTCATCCGCTCGGTCTGCTCGAGTGCTCCGTGATGCTTCCATAGCTTCGGCCATGCCAACGGAGTCGACCGGAACGCCTCGAGTTCACAGAGCGGTGTGCCCTCGAGTGTGGTTGGCAACATCGTGCAACTAGTAAAGTCGACTCCGATTCCAACGACACTCGCGGCGTCGATTCCCGCGTCGCTAATCGCGGCACGTGTTGCTTCGGCGGCCGAATCGATCCAATCGCCTGGGGCTTGCAGTGCGTACCGTGGCGGCAACGGGGCGTCACAACCCGGCAGCGTCTGAGTGATTTGGCCATTGGCATAATCACGCGAAGCGAGCCCGAGTTGGTTGCCCGCAGCGTCGATCAAAATCGCGCGTACCGACTCCGTGCCAAAATCTAATCCAAGTGCGACCGGCTCTCTCGAGGCAGTTGAGTTCATCGCCGTTCCTTTATTTCGACTGCGTTGGTGTCAATTGGGACGGATCGACCACCACGTGCTTGATCAATTGCCGCTTCCAGGTATAGGTCATGTGAACCATGCCGTCATCGGTTTGGATGATTGCTGGATAGCTGAACTCACCTGATTTTTCCTTCTCAAGCACTCCGACCTCGGTCCAGTTCATTCCGTCCTCGGAAATCGCTAGGTTCAACAAACTTCGTTTGCCCCAGCCATTGTCGGAGGATCCAAGATGGTTGTAGATCATCAATTGACGACCATCGGTCAGCGTAACGACATCAATTCCCGAATTTGGATTCGGCATGTTGGTCGCGACCAATTTCGACCATGTCTCGCCGCCATCGGTCGACTCGGTCGACGCAATCACGCTTTCTTGGGTGCGGCAAAGTGCTTGAAGCCGGCCATCGGGATACGTCAAGATCGTCGGTTGAATCGCCTTGAATTCAGTACCGTCGTTGATCGGCCCAATGCGTTTGAAAGTACCACTCGGTTCACCATCGACCAACGTGACCTTTTCAAAATGGACTCGCCATCCTTCGTTTTCGGTTGACGATCCACTGAGCAGCGTTTTGCCATCGCTAAGCAAAATCGGTTTGCATCGTACCGGACCATCAATGCCTTCGGGCAATCGCTTGCGGTCGGTAAAGGTGCGTCCGCGATCGTAGCTGATCATCATCTCGCCCCACCAACTGTGCGGCCGTGGTCCAACTTTGAAGAACAGCAGCAGCGGAGCATCGCCAGGCGGTTGGTACAGCACCGGGTTCCAGCACGGGTGACGCATCCCGTCGTGCTGAACTCCGTCGGCAACATTCAGAGGTCGTGACCAATTCAATCCGTCATGAAAACTGGTCCAGATCACGACATCCTTATTCCCTTCACGAGAGCCGCCAAACCAAGAGGCGACCAACCCGCGAGACGTTTGGCAAATCGTTGACGCATGACACTCTTTGAAGGGAGCGTCCTTGAAAATGAATTCGCTCGACAGTAATCCAGGGAACGCCGGCTCGGTAGCGGGCTTCGGTTCGCTAGGCATTGTTTCCGCCGATGTGAAGGTCACGCAATCATCATGAGCGATATGGTAAATCCGGCCGTTCTCGCTGCCGACTAACAAATCCGGTTTGCCGTCCTTGTTAAAATCGCACACCGTGGGGCTCGATGTGTGTCCAGCGACGTTGCGTTTTGCCAAGTTGCCGACTTTCTTCAACATCACCTTGCCATCGACATCCGCACAATTGCGATACCACGTGGCATTTTCGGAATTGACCAATACGTCTAGTCGTGAATCGCCATCCCAATCCACCACCTGTAACTTGACCCGCCCGGATCGACCGCACGTTCCCGAATTGAGCTGCAGCGGTTGACCGCTTTCGTCAACAAAAATTCGCTCTGCCGCTCCGCCACCGGAGCGAAGTGTCAAGAAGCCTTCTTGGTCTAGCATGACCAAGTCGAGTTTCTTGTCGCCATCGAAATCGATCGCCATTGGCGTGGTTCGCCACTGAGTCAAAGCCGAACTGGACAATGTTTGCCACCAATACCATTTCGGTGGCGCTTCGCGTTGTCCGGTGTCAAAGTTCTTTTCGACAAGCGTTCCTGATTCGTTGGTCAACATGCCCAATCGCGACAGGATCGAGTTGTAGACAATGTCCCCATCTCCATCGCCGTCCCAATCGGCAACCGACAACGTGGTGTAACCCCACTTCGCTTCGGCGGGGCCTTGGATGGAACCACTCGGGCCTGCCATCACGCGAAACGGTTTTTGTGACCCATCGTTTTGTTTGACCTCTAGCAGTTTCGGAGCCGCCCATTTGGGCAGTCCATTTTCCGCATTGCCAAGATTTTCGAAATAACCAATCGAACCCGCGGTGTTGCCACACACGATGTCCTCGTCTCCGTCGTTGTCCCAGTCATAGGCAAAGGGTGTCGCCAGTGCACCGAACTTGAGCGTGTCGGCTTGTTGCTGGAAGTATTTTGGGGCTTTAAATACTGGTTGGTGGTCACGAAGTTCGCCGGTGTTTTCCACCAAGGCAACGCGTCCATCTTCGTCCCCGACGATCAAATCGAGGTCGCCGTCGGCGTCCCAGTCGATCGCCGTTGGCGTGATCATTTGCAAATGCATCACTAGCGGTTCACCCGCAGCGTTGTTGAGTTTTTGGCCCGCTGCGTATTGGGGTTCGGTGCGAGTGCCAATGTTTTGGAAATAGGTGAAACCGTCCAGGAACTCACCGCACAACAAGTCCAAGTCGCCATCATTATCAAAGTCGGCAAAGTTCGGGCTCGGAAACCCGTAGACATCGATTTCGCCGCCGCCAGCCTGCAAGCGTTCCGGCTCGGATGAATACGCTGGCTCGTCGTCGTTGCCTTTGTTTTCAATCAAGTAAACATAGCCATGCAGTGGCCCGTTTCGCCAATTGCCATGGTTGTCGTAGGCGTGATCCCAACTGTAATCGGTCCAATCGCCGCTGCCGACGACAATGTCTTGATCCCCGTCGCCGTCATAATCGACGTACCGCCACATGTTCGCGCGGGTGTTGCCTTTGGTGTGATGATTCGGGTTGGCGTGGGCGTTGATCTTGGTCGGTTTCGCAAAATCAAACTTGCCCGTTTTGGCATCACGGCGAAACTCTTTCGCCGGTAACATCACAATCGGTTCACCATCGACCACACTCATTTGCATGAAATGACTGCCGCTGCCGATGCGAACGCCCGCTTTGAAAACCGGCATTTTCTCGTTTGGATCTTGAGATGGATTTTCGAAAAAGTAGGTGCCGTTGGATGGTTTGTCAGGACAACTGACCAACAAGTCCAAGTCACCATCGTTGTCGTAATCCATCGGCAATGGAAACGCCCACAACCCGACGCCAAGATCAACCTTTAAACCTGGGTTGTTGTACGGCAAGGGTTGTAGTTTCCACTGCGGTTCATCCGCCGCGGCGAATGAACTGAGCGTCAGGACGCACATCCAACAATAGATAGTCAGTTTCGGTAACTTCATTTCTTCTCTTTCGGTAGGGCTCGGCGGGCGTTCATCGTGGTTAAATGAGTGTCAAGTCTAGCACGCATCTGTGCGGCAATCTTGGGAAGCGATTCACTCAAATCGTGCTGTTCCGCAAGGTCGGTTTCCAAATCGTACAACTCAATACGATCGTCTTCAGCGAAGTGGATAATCTTGTAGCGTCCATGACGAAGTGCGGATTGCGGACGTGTTTGACTGACCGCAAAGTCATTCACCCCGATCGTTTCAGTCGCATCCTTGAATCCGGTTTCGGGGTGGTAGTAAGGAAAATGCCAAATCAAGCTGCGGTCAAATTGTAATCGGTCCGATTGTACTTCGGGATCGCTCAGCAGGGGCTTGATGCTGAGTCCATCGACATTGTTTTGTGGTGGGTTGTTTTCGCTTCCGCCTGCGATGTCCGCAAACGTGGGCAGCAGGTCATAGCCTATCACGGCGGTGTCGCAGGTTGCACCCGCCGTGATGTGGTTGGGCCAGCGAGCGATCATCGGCACGCGAATGCCGCCTTCGTAAAGGTTCCACTTGGATCCTCGCAGCGGAGCGTTACCACAATACTCGGGGTGACCGCCGTTGTCAGACACGAATACCACCAACGTATTGTCTTGCTGTCCTGATTCGTCGATCGCAGTAAGGATCTCGCCGACGTGATGGTCCAGCGTTTCCACAAACGCGGCGTACTCAAGTCGCAATGGACGCTGCGGAATTTCTTGTGGAATCTTGGCGTCGTATTTTTCAACCAGCCAACGACAGCGGTTTTTTACCGGTGTATGAACATAACACGACGACGCCATCAAAAAGTACGGGCGGTCGTGGGGGCGACGAATAAAGTCGGATACCTTCTGCACCATCGAATCATGAGGGATAACTCCGGCG
>NZ_JBFHFD010000555.1:0-5867 GCF_041583735.1 Novipirellula sp. | reverse complement strand
ACTCTTGTGCGGCGCTTCGTCGGGAGCAAACTTGCCCGCCAATTTCACCGACTCGGGTGACTCGATCGACAAGTTTGTCTTCATCGGTCCGCCCGAAGGCTGGGTCACCGAATAGATATGCCATCCCCGGTCCACGTTGACAATGACATCCAATCGACCGCGTGTTCCCGAAGCGTCGACAAAGTACTTCGCCTCCCACTTCGCCGGATCACCAGAATCTTGCCCAAAACCGCCGAGCGAGAAATCGGAAAAGACACTGCCGTCGTTGTCGAATCCCGTCTGCGCGGTTGCGGTTTGCGGGACGCCGACTAACAACGTCAGCAACAAACATCCGAGTCCAAGAAGACTGCCGCCATTTTTATTTATCATTTTCAGTACGCTTTAAATAAGCTCTCTGCCGTGAATCCAATTCGCTTAGCCAACCGATCATTTTCCGAGTTTATCAATCACACGAATCCATTGATCAATCCGCTGGGCAATGTGCTCGTCATCGTAGGAAAAATTCTGGTTCTCAAGCAATAACCAAGATGCCCAGTTTGCGAGGTTAATCCAGGCCGATACTTGAGCTACGTGTTGTGCAAGCACTTCTTGCTGTTCATTCAATGACGATTCTAGCCGATAACCCGCCAATACCGAATGCCATGCATTGTGAACATCGGTACACATCGGCAAAAAGCTAGAGATCCAGCGTGCCAGATCGGTTGCCGGTGCGTCGATACGAACCGCGTCAAAGTCAATCATTCCCGTCACGACGCGAGTTTTCAACGAGTCCCCGTCAAGCGAATCCGCAAAAAAAATATGCTCCGCGTGTACGTCACGCAACACGATTTGCGTCTGCACAGAGTGACGTGATAACGCCGCCATCGTGGCAAGAAACGAGTTTGCGACGCGGTTCCAGTCGGCTCGAAATCGCTCGATCGCCATCTGTAGCGAAAACCGCAACGACGGATGTTCGATTCGCGCTCGATCACTCGCCATGATCGCGTTCATCAGCGGGATCAATTCCTTCAGACGTTTTTGACGAGCCAAAACGCAAGGCGGCGGTTGCTGGTGAATCCCTAGTGAACGGACCGAGCGGTGGAACTTCGCAATCGCAGATGCTCCGCGCGACATTGCTTCATGACGTCGTCGCTCGGTTTCCGCATCCGTCGACGTGTCTCTTGCAAACAGATCGACACCCGCGATGGGCTCAGACCAAGGTTCTCCGGCAACCCACTGAGCCAATTCCCAAACATGCTGTCCGTCATTGATGCCGCTGCGATCGGCTACCGCGGCGTTGATGGACGGACATCGCTTCAACTGAGGCACAAGGTCACATCCATTGTGTTTTGCCGTGACCATCACAAGATGGATCTCGTCCACACGCGAGAGCGGGGTGTGGATGGGATAGCGTTTTAGCGCCCACATTTCTCCGTCGGTGGTGGTAATGCGAAATACGGCTGCACCACTCAAACCCGACGCGATCGGGTCGATCGACTGGATACGGGATCGCTCGAGCCAATTTTCCAGTACCGAACGGGCGGCGTCGATCATGCGGCGTCCCAACCATCGTCGACACACCGCTGGTGAATCAAACGTAGCGATTCATAGAGTGCGTCGTCCTGGGTAAACATTTTGATTTGCCGGTGATTGGCATTCTGCTGGATATCGATTTTGATCCACACGGTTTCGCGTGGCATTACCGAGCAAACGCGATCCGCCCACTCAACCAGGGTCCAGGCCTGGAGATCGTCAAAAAGTTCCTCGACGCCCAACTCCAAAAATTCGTCGTCGTCAGAGACACGGTAGGCATCCAAATGATGCAGCGTGATCGAGCCGTGATGCGTTTGCAGCAGCGTGAATGTGGGGCTCGTCACATCCGCAGGATCGACGCCCATCGCCGCAGCCATCGACTGGACGATCCGCGTCTTGCCTGCCCCCAACGTTCCGACCAATCCAAATGTGATCCCCGCAGCGAGATCGTCAACCATTCGTCGAGCCAGCGCGTCAACATGTTCGAGGTCGAGGTGACGCAAACTCAACGCGAGCTGATTCGTATTTTCGAGGTCCAATGTCCAACGCTCCGATTCCTGGGGAAGCGAAGCATTCTAAGTGCATTATTGGCACGCCGCGAGCCCGCCGGTTTATGCCAAGTGGCGTCGAGAAAAACGTCTCCATGGATGGAACGGCTTACGCCGCCGCTCCGCTATTAAATCCACTCGCTTCCTCTAGGCGGCGTAACGCATTGAGGTCGGCGCGGCAAAATGGGCCAAGGTCGTTTCGAGACACCCCAGCGTTTTTAGCGTTTGTTTGAACAGCGCTGCAGTTTGAGGAGTCGACTCGAAGCCGAGATCCTCGAGCAACTCGAGCATTTCGGCAAGCTCAAACTGAAGCACCAATTCTTCGGGCGTTTGGGGCAACCGGCTCACGGGAATACTCCGACGGGGGATCGAACGAATGGGTGGACGCACGACCACTTTTGAAGTGGCAATCCGTGTTGTCGATCGCGATGACCGACTTCCTCCAAAAGTTTCGTTCGGAAAATTGCTCAAAATCCGATATCAAAATTGCTGTGGTCACCCGCCTGTTCAACTCCCCCCAGCCCGCTGGTGCCGACTGGGTAAAATAGACCGCTGGTCACCGTCGGCATTGCCACTGAACGTGACGCGAAGTAGATAACTGGCGTAGTAGACGAGGCTACAAATCATTTGGGTCTAAGAATGGCACTTGGACTCGTTGCCTGGTCGACAACAGCTTGCCACTCGTTGATCCAACGATATTTAGGAAATGTCACGAATCAACGTCCCGATTTGCACGACAGACACCCCTAGTGCGTCGCTGAAATCCGACGGAAAAGGATGTCCGCCATACGGAAATCATTTTGGGATGGTTACTTAATGGGCCTCTTTGTTTAGCGGTTCCTCGACGACGATCGCTGCTGGGAAATCGGCAGCTTCGTCACCTCCGCGTTTCTCCCAGCGTTTGTTTTGCGAACCGCCGCGTGGCTGATTCATCGGGATGTCCATCCCGCCGGCGTCGCCGAGCATTTCGTACAAGCGGTTCTCCATCTCTTTGGCAACCGATTTGTATTCAGGGTTGGCGATCAAATTCTTCGTTTCGCCAGGATCGCTCGCCAAGTCATACAATTCATCAACGTCCCACAGACCGTAATAGGTGATGTACTTGAACCGATCGCCGCGGAGTGCGAATTGGGTGGGTGATTGGGGAAAATTCTTTTCCCAGTAGTAGACGTAAAGAAAATAATCTCGCCAATCGAGATCGGGATTATTGGGGAGCTCTAAAAAGCTCTTGCCGTCCATGTAATTCGGCGTTTTCAAACCGGCAGCGTTCAGAATTGTCGGCCCGATATCGATGTTGCCGATCACCGATTCGACCACCGTCCCGCCCTCATAAAGCTCAGGACACTGCATCATCATCGGCACTCGGATCGACGCTTCGTATGACACACGCTTGTCGATCAAGCCATGTTCGCCCCACATGAAACCGTTGTCCCCCATGTAGATCACCAACGTCGAATCGTGGACTCCCATCTTTTTAAGCTGATCGAGCACCCGGCCGACGCTATCGTCTACCGCCAATAGCGATTCGCAATAGCGGCGGTACAAGTAATCAAGCCCATTGTTGCTGTGATACGAGAAATCGATTCCGTGCCAACTGTTGCGCTGATCGCGAACCCAGCGAGGCGCATTGTTTTCAGCCGAGATTTCTTTGCCACGCGGCAGAAAGCTAAGGTCCGCATCGGCATAACGGTCAGCGTGTCGTTTGGCGGGCGTAAAATTCGAGTGCACCGCTTTGTGTGACAAATACAAGCAAAACGGCTTGTCCGAGTCTTTTTGCGAATCGAGCCAATCAATCGCGTAATCAGTCAATTCGTCGGTGATGTAACCTTTCTGCTTGACCCGTTTTCCGTTGACGTTCAGCGTGTAATTAGGGCCCGGTGGCAAGTAGTTGCCTTGGCCACGAAAGCTGATCCAGTGGTCAAATCCAGGCCGCGGGTCGTCGTGCTCGCCGCCCATATGCCACTTGCCAATAAAGCCGGTGCGATAGCCTGCTTTCTGAAGGTACTGAGGAAAAAAGATCGTTCCTTCAGGCACCGCACGATTATTGTCGATTACGCGGTGCTTGTGCGTGTACAGTCCCGTCAAAATCGAAGCCCGACTGGGCGAACAAAGCGACGTCGTCACAAACGCATTCTTCAGATGCACGCCATTGGATGCGAGTGAATCGAGATGCGGCGTTTCGAGAAACGGATGCCCCATAAACCCCATCGCGTCGTAGCGATGGTCGTCCGTCAAAATGAACACGACGTTCCGAGGTTCAGCGCCCTCGATCCTGGCAACTGCGGGCAGTTCACCGGAGGTCGATTCCGTAGCCGATTGAGCACCGGCGGCATGACAGGCAATACAAACGAAGAGAGTTCCAGCAAGCAAACGCCAATTCATGAAGTCGTCTCCAAAGCAGATCAGCAAAAGGTTGGGGAGGGTGTGGAAAGTGAACGGAACCACTGGTAACAAGGCAAACGGCTGGACGGAACCAACTGCCGACCAGACCGCGGCTGTACCGAGCGACCAATGATAACTCGACCGCGTGCCAGCGTGGGAATTTGGCTCGCAATCCGTTGGTTCGCTAGCATACCGCAACTGGTAACTTTTGCCGATTGCAGGGATTTATTGGATTGAAACGATTGGGATGGCCGATTTGACAATTATCCACTCGGCAAGACGACGAAGGTCTAAATCCAATGAAACCGACACAGCAACTCTCAATACTGACTCTCTCTATCGCCCTACTTTGGTTCAGCGGATGCTGCGGTCCATCGTGTGGTGGCGTTGCAAATGGTCCCTTCATGCTAGGGGGCGGTGGCTGCGGCACACAAGGGTGTGGTGAATGCGAAGGCTGTGGCGAATTGTATGTTGATCCCTGGATCAACCATCCTGCCGACGCATGTGATCCCTGCGACAAATGCGGGAACCACAACGGCCAATCCTGCGGCAAATGCCGCTCGGTCTTCTCAGGCGTGGAAAGCCTGTGGGGGTACCGCTGTGGCGTCGAAGCGGGTTGTGACAGCGGTTGCGACTCAGGCTGCGAGGTCGGCTGCGGTTGCGAATCCTGTGCTTCCCAATCTTACCCGGGCGAATTCCACTCGGGCGGCGAATACATCTCCGGCGAATCGCACTATCCCGGTGAAACCATCGTTGAATCCAAAGAGCCTGCGTACCAACCCGAACGGACTCGCAAGATCTTTCGCTCGAAACCACAAGTGGCACGCGGCGTCCCCACCCCCGCGAAACGTTAGCCCCTTGCTCGGGAAACGTTAGCCCAATGCTCGCGAAATGGATTGAGTACATTTCAGGCGACGAAACCAAAGAACGGAAGCGGCGATCCCAACGGGTTCGCCGCTTTTTTTTGCGAGTGGCGCGATGACGCCGTAGGACTGCGCGTGTGATCTCGCGATGACACACACCCCCATCTACTTTGGGTAGCGGTGCGACGCAAGCCGTCCGGTTGCCGCGAGTAAAACGTTCGAAATTTACCGGGCGGCTTGCGCCGCACCGCTACAAATGCCACCCGTACAGTGCAAATTCAAATGCACTTTACGCAAGACGCTCGCGCGTCAGCAGATGGTTCACGACGATTGCTATCTTGATTCAAGCGATAGACTGGCCGTACCTCTAACGGTTTGGCTTCCTTGCCATTTGGCTACCAACACTCGTTTCGAACGTTAGCTGGACCGTCAGCGTCAAACCAGCTTAGTAATCAAACCAGCTGCCTACGCCGATCTGCTCTTCGCGTTTGTCAAAGAACTCGAACTGCGTGGTGTAGCCGTTCAAGTATTGCAGTCCAAAACGAATGCGACGCTGCGACGT
>NZ_JBFHFD010000554.1:0-5891 GCF_041583735.1 Novipirellula sp. | reverse complement strand
GGAAGTCGATGTCAACTTCCATGCCAGGTTCGACGCGGTATTGGCGGCCACCATCTACAACGATAGCGTACATTTATGCACTCTCAAGTGAATTCAAGCGTAAGGGCGTTTTGTCGAGCCGCGTAGTGTATCGATCGATCCACGCTACGTACAGGCCTGTGTCACACTACAGACGACTATTTTTCCACCGCCGTCGCACAAATGGTGCATTTGGGCGGATCAGGCAACCTAATCGCCCGATCGCGTCCCCGAATTTAGCCAAATCCATCACCGATTTCCCCACCTCTGGCACCGCGATCTCGCCGCCCCCCGCCACATCGAGTGGCTCGTTGGATTACGATACCCACTGGCTAACGCGAATGAATCTTCCTTCATCGCCAAGCCGCAATCCCCCCACCGGATGAACGCAAGAACCACTTTTCCGCAAGGAACCGAAAACTCCATGTTGCTCCACTGCTTCTCACTTCGATCGCCCCGCTACCTACGACTTGTCGCCCTGATCTTTCTCTTCGCAGGAACCGTCTTGGCGGGAGCAACGCTGGGCACCCCCGCTGCGTTCGCCACGGATCGCCCCAACTTTGTCTGGATCATGTCCGAGGACAACTCGAAACATTATCTGCGGCATTTTGATCCCGATGGGGCGCCCGCACCCAATATCGAAGCCTTGGCAGAGCACGGCATCACGTTTGATCGAGCGTTTTCGTGCGCCCCGGTCTGCTCGGTGGCTCGCACCACGCTGATCTCCGCCTGTTACGCACCGCGGATCGGCACCCAGTTTCACCGCCGCTCGAAAATGGCGGCGATGCCCGAGGGACTCAAAATGTTCCCGGCCTACCTGCACGACGCCGGCTACTATACGACCAACAACAGCAAGGAAGATTACAACGCCGAACGATCCCCTGGCACATGGAACGAATCGTCAAAGAAGGCGAGCTGGAAAAAACGACCTGACAAGTCGATGCCGTTTTTCCATGTGGTGACTTCTGGATTGTCACACGAAGGGCAGCTGCATTTCCCGGAAAAGGCAATGGCCACTCCGCCGCAAACCGATCCTGCTTCGGTCAAATTGCAACCGTACTTCCCTGACACCGACACCTTCCGCTACACCCGAGCCAGCTATCACGACCGCATGATGGCGATCGACAAGGTGGTTGGCAATGTCGTCCAGGAACTGCGATCGGAGGGGCAACTTGAAAACACATTCATCTTTTACTTTGGCGATCACGGTGGTGTTCTGCCTCGTTCCAAAGGCTACACCTACGAAGCCGGGCTGCATGTTCCGCTTGTCGTTCGCGTCCCCGAGCGATGGCAAGACTTGGTCTCGCGTGAGGTCGGATCTCGCACCCATGGCTTTGTCGAGTTTGTCGACTTTGGCCCCACGGTTTTGAACCTCGCCGGAATCAATGTCCCCAGCGGCGTCGATGGCAAAGCGTTTTTGGGCGACGGAATTGACACCGCAGAAGTCGACGCTCGCAACGAGACGTTCGGTTACGCCGATCGCTTTGATGAAAAATATGACTTGGTTCGCACGCTGCGAATCGGCAACATTAAATACATGCGTCACTTCGAACCGTATTATCCCGACGGACTGCAAAACAACTATCGCTACAAGATGCTCGCCTACCAACAATGGCGACAATTGCACGCGGAAGGAAAACTCGACGAAGTGCAAAGCCAATTCTTTCGCCCCAAGGCGGTCGAAGCGATTTACGACTTAGAACAGGATCCGCACGAGACTCGCAATTTGGCGGGAGATCCAAATACGCAGTCAGTTTTGAAGAAGATGCGGACTCGACTGGATCAGCGACTCAAAGCGATGCCCGACCTGAGTTTTATCCCCGAAGCCGTGCTCTACGAATCGGCAATGGATAACCCAACCGAGTTTGGTCAACAGAACAAGGATCGCATTGCCAAACTGATCGACACGGCTAATCTAGCGATACTGCCATTCGATAAATCGGAGACACCATTACGCAAGGCCATTTCGAGTGACGATCCTTGGGTTCGCTATTGGGGATTGGTGGCAGCATCTAGCATTGGACCGAGCGCCAAGTCATTAACGAGTATTGCCAAGAACCATTTGTCCGACAAAGAACCGTTGGTTGCACTACGGGCGATCGAGTTCATGGCATTGATGAGCGACGAAGACATCCGTCCCCAGCTCTATCAAACGATCGAGCGTGCGAGCAACGAGCCTGAACTGTTGCAAATCCTGAACACGGCAGCCTACTTGAACGATTACTTTGGCGATCGATTGACGCTTGACGTGGAAAAGGTGAAATCAAGCATCAAGCTGAGCCAGAAAGGCGAAGTCAAAGATCGCCTGGACTATTTCTCGTCAAAGTGATTCTCCCCGCGAGCCGACGCGACTAATCACTCACCAAAATTTCCACCAAGGTTTCTTCGGTGGCGGGGGTGTCGCGCGCATTCCCAACACCCCGTACTCGTCGCCATCACCCGATCGCACTTGAGCCACTTTGACCATGGACGCATCGATCAGCTTGGTTAGTAACGGCATCGTCGAAGCGTTCTTGCGAACATGCAGCTTGCATTTAAATTGCTTGGATGCCGCCATCATCGCCGAGATCGCTTGACGCGGCCCGGGGGTATCGCCGAAATCGGTAATCACAAATGTGCCGGTCCCTTTTTTGTGGCCCTGCACTTCGGCAAATTTGTAATGGCCTTGCTCCGCGTCGAGCTCGTCCCAACCGTGATACTCCTCCTGCATCTTGACTCTCCACCTGTTGAGTCTGCCGAACTCTTCGCAGCCGCGTCCAAGCCAAACGCTGCCAAGGATTCGCTAAGGAAACAGTGGCGGACGCCGCGCGTTCGCCCTCGATGACATCTATCATCCTTAGGGCTGCCCCCTTGATGCAAGCGAATCCGAGAGCGACTCGATCACTTCAGGGCAAAATTAACGTGGACAGATCAACACTGTACCAATTGACCATCACGAAGCTCGCGGCTTTGCTGAAGCGCTTCGGCAAGCGAATGGCTATGGGTGACGACAACCAAAATAACGCCCCGGCTGGTCGGTAAATCAAGCAACAACTCGGTGACCGAGTCCGCAGTGCGGCGGTCCAAATTGCCGGTTGGCTCGTCCGCCAAGACCAACGAGGGCTGCATCAGCAGCGCCCGGGCGATCGCGACTCGCTCTCGCTCGCCCCCAGACAGCTCGCTGGGCAGATGCGCTCGACGATCGACCAAACCGACACTTTCAAGCAAATGTTCGGCATGCTGAAAACGTTCGGCCGCAGGGCTTCCCTGCGCCAGTGCGGGGACCAGCACGTTTTCGAGCACGGACAATTGCGGCAACAAATGATGGTCTTGAAAGACAAATCCGACGTGCTGGTTGCGAAACCCTGCCAGCTCTTTTTCGTTCAAGGCAAACGGATCCTGACCATCAATACGAACGGTGCCCTGATCGGGATGGTCAAGCGTCCCGAGAATTTGCAGCAGCGTGCTTTTCCCGCAACCGCTCGGCCCCACGATCGCAAGTGAGTCGCCGCCGACCAGCGACAGTGACACGTTGCTGAGCACCTGTAGCGGGTCGCCCGCCGTTGGATACGACTTCGAGAGATTTTCGACCTGCAAAGAAGTGTCGTTAAGAGGCGTCGTCACAGTTGTTGCTCCCTTTGTGGCCACTTGCCACGCTTAACCTCGAATCACGTTTTCACATAACGCGAGGCTTGCGATTCCATAAAACGTGTATTCGACATCGGTGGTGTCATCGAGCGACAAACCGACAAACCCGCCGGGACTGCGCTGCATCATGCGTGCGTACTGCTGTATCGACTCGACATTCACGACCGATGTCGCATCGAGATCCACCAACGTGATCAGCCCCGTGCATGTACTCAATAGATCCGCGAACGGGATCCGCGTGTTGGCGGTCATCCCCCCTTCGTCGGATTGCATCTCGGACAAAAATTCAATCGTCGCAGTGTGATCCATCGCATCGAGTCGTCCGAGAGCTTTTAGCGTCCCAATCGCCGCAGCGGTCGGATTCACCCCTGGTCGTTTGGCAGCACGAATTTCTAGAAAGCCACCCTCCCCGTGGGCTTGAGACGCGAGGAAACGAAGGATCCCATCGGTATCGGGAACCGGCACCTCAATCAATTCGTGACACAACACGGACAAAAAAGTTTGATAGGTGCTGCCGGCTCGGCCTTCGGGGGTTTTTGCGAAACCTCCATCAGCGGTCCGCAGCGTCGCAAGCAAGTCGGCAATATTATTTCGCCAGGAATCGTCTTCGTCCGCAATCACCACGGCCCCCACCGACAATTCACAAATCGCGGCGGCAAACACGAGCGAAATCAAATCGATAATCGACTCACGTCGCTGCATGCGGCCACGTAGAAACCGGGCCGCCTTTTCACCCACCTCGGGCGTTAACCCATCTAAAATCCACAATCCCCGCAACGCAAAGGCGGTGTAATACGGGTCACTTTCGCCTTCACGCCCCGCGAAACCGCCATCGTCACGCTGTTGCGTGACAAGCCAGTTCGCGTGAGCCTCGCGGATTTCGGGCGATAACCCCAGCGCCCCGAACGCCAAACGTAGGGTCAACTCGTGCAGGTAGCTTTGCGGAGCCTCGTTGTCGCTCACGCAGTACCTTGCGGATTGAAGTACTGAGGTTCATTCCCCTCTTTCCACTTGATGTTACAACCAAGCGAAGGCGTTTGATTCTCACTCGGCTTCTCACCCGCCAGCACGGCATCCAAAGCGGCTCGCAGATCTTTGCCCGTCACCGGTTGGTCGCTCTTGGGACGACTGCTATCGAGTTGGCCTCGGTACACCAGTTTGGCCTGACCATCGAACAAGAAAAAGTCCGGAGTGCATGCCGCGTGATACGCCTGCGCCACACTTTGGTCGCCGTCAAACAGATAAGGGAACGCGTAACCACGCTCCGATTTTTCCTTCTGCATCGCCTCCGGATTATCATCCGGATATTTGTCCGCATCGTTGCTGCTGATCGCGACCACCGAGACGCCTTTGGCAATGTATTCATCGGCGAGCGACTTGATGTGGTCGGCAACATGCTTCACGTACGGGCAATGGTTGCACATGAAAATCACCAGCAGCGCTTTGCCACCCGAAACGTCCGCCAACGACACTTCGCCTCCGCCACATTCGGGAAGCTTGAAATCGGGCGCGGCGGTGCCAAGTGGCAACATCGTACTTGCAGTTCTTACCATCAGAAATCCAATCGAGTCACAGGATTGAGGAAACGGCTCGGGGGACGAAAAAAGCCACCGAGCCGATGGCGTGCGGTGAAAACAATTCCGCTGCGAAAAGCCCCGTCGGATAAAACAGGGGGAGCCTTTCGAATACGGGTGCGGGGGTAAATCGCGGTTTAGGACTGCTGCAATTGATCTAACAGACGTCCGGGGCTACCCATCGCGTGATAACCACCATCGACATGCAGAATGTCGCCGGTGATTCCGTTGCTATCATCGCCAAGCAAGAACGCACCAGTCCGCGCAACTTCGTCGTGAGTCACGTTGCGGCCCATCGGCGCCATGTGCTCGTACATGGTCAACATTTTTTCAACGCCGGCGGCTCGACCGGCCAACGTCCGGATGGGACCCGCTGAAAGGGCGTTCACCCGTACTCCTAATGGCCCCATATCGTAAGCCAAATAACGGACCGTGGCGTCCAATGCTGCTTTGCAAATCCCCATCACGTTGTAGCCGGGCACGCACTTCTCCCCCCCAAAATAGGTCATGGTAGCTATCGCACCCCCCGGGTTCATGATACCTTTAGCAGCGTTAGTACAAGCGATCAAAGTGTAGACACTGACGTCCATTGCCAATTTAAATCCGGCGCGACTTGTCTCGACGGTATCGCGAGAAAGGTCGTCGCGGTCGGCAAACGCGATGGAATGCAGC
>NZ_JBFHFD010000553.1:0-5895 GCF_041583735.1 Novipirellula sp. | reverse complement strand
CGGGCCGATTCGGGCGGCTCGGCAATCTCGCCACGCGGTTCCCATCGCGGTTTCCCTTCGTAGCGATAGATTACCCACAATGATGAAATGTATGCTGCAAATAATAGGATTGGCCAAACTCCAACGCCAGCAATGGAGTATAGCTCGCCACTCGTGACTGCCGCTGATGCGAGCGCTATCAATGCGATTAGCATTACGCCGACCATGATCAATGACGATTGCGGCGAAAAGAGAGTGAGCGGGCGACCACGCAATACAAACGCATCAATCAAAGCCAAAACAGCAACCTGCATTACCACGCCTCCGAGCAGATTGTTTCCCGCTAACTCGGCCGCTCCCGAGTAGGATGCCGTCAACGTCGTGGCGAGCTCGGGCAAGCTGGTGGCACCGCCAAGCAGCAAAGCCCCCGCAAACGCTTTTCCCAATCCTGTCCGGTCCGCAAACAGGTCAACGTACTTGCTGAGTTTGGTGCCCGCCAACCACACAAATAACGCTGCGACCGCAAAGATACCAAAATTGATCGTCAGCGATTGGGACTGCAAATCAAGCATCAAAATCAACTCAATTGTAAGGGCAAACAAGTGAATTTCGTCACGGCAACCGCTTGCTGGCTTTCTTGTTTCCTAACGATCAAGACGTTGTGGCCCGAGCCGACCGCTGCCGCACCACGCGCCAAATCCACCAAGCAAACATCCCCGCGATCACTGCCATGCTGACCCAGCTCAACGGGGCAGCGAGATCCTTGTAATGATCGCCGAGCCACCATCCGATGCCGGCAAGCAGCGTGGTCCATAACACGGTGCCAATCGCCGTGAACACCGAAAATCGGCCGATCGGCATCGCTGCAAACCCGGCCGGAACGCTGATCAAGGTGCGAATCCCAGGAATCATCCGACATACCAATACCGCGACACTTCCCCATTTATCAAACCAATCATCGACCTGATCCAAGTCTCGACGGGTGATCGTTAACCAAGCACCGTGGCCGTCGATCCAACGGGCCAATCGCTCCTTGCCAATCCAACGGGCCAATCGCTCCTTGCCAATCCAACGGGCCAGCAGATACCAAGCCAATGCCCCCAGAAACGAACCGATACTGCCGGCGGTGACGACGGCGATAAAGGAGACATTTCCTTGGCTTACCGAATACCCCGCCCACGGCATGACGATCTCCGATGGTATCGGCGGAAAGATATTTTCAGCCAACATCAGGAGCCCTACTCCTGCAGCGCCAAACTGTTCCAAAAATTCAGTGATCCATTTTTCCATACCCAATCTTCACGGCAACCCGCGTGCCAGTGGCACATCATCTGCATCGCGATCGCAAAATGATCACATGGCTAAAAGAATTGGATCCGGTCTGGCAAGCACTCGCTGCCGGTCTGTTTACCTGGGGGCTGACCGCGCTAGGCGCTGCGTTGGTGTTTGGCTTGGTTCGAGTCAATCGAAAACTGCTCGATGCAATGCTTGGGTTTGCGGGCGGAGTGATGTTGGCGGCAAGCTATTGGAGTCTGCTTGCGCCGTCAATCGAAGTGGCGGACGAACAGGGATGGCCGAGCTGGTTGCCAGCCGCGGTCGGTTTTCTGGCTGGGGGTGCCTTCTTGTGGGGGCTCGACCAACTGCTTCCCCATCTGCATCGTGGGCTGCCGATCGAATCCGCCGAAGGTCCGCGTACCGCGTGGCAGCGCAGCGTGCTGCTGATCATCGCCATTACGTTGCATAACATTCCGGAGGGTTTGGCGGTCGGCGTAGCGCTGGGCAGTGCCGCCAGCGGTTTGAAAACGGCCAGCCTGGGCAGTGCCGCTGCATTGGCGATCGGTATCGGCTTGCAAAATATGCCCGAAGGGGTTGCGGTTGCCGTGCCGCTGCGAGGCGAAGGGCTTAGCCGAATAAAGGCTTGGATGATCGGTCAAGCCTCGGCTCTGGTTGAACCGGTGGCCGCCGTCATCGGAGCCGCGGTGGTGGTGTTTGCGGCTCCGGTACTCCCGTTTGCGCTCAGCTTCGCCGCCGGTGCAATGGTGTATGTCGTGGTCGAGGAATTGGTCCCCGAAACACAGCAGCAGGGCAATGACGATCTAGCAACGCTTTGTCTAATGCTTGGGTTCACAGTGATGATGATTTTGGACGTTTCGCTTGGATAGTCGCTGGAAACTGCCAAATCGCTCGAAACACCGCCTCACGGCGTCACCGAGGGCCGGTCTGTTTTTGAAAAACTAAAATTTTCCAAAAAAAATTTGCCTCGCGCGAATTGAAAAAACCTCTTCTGTAAATGTTAACTATCGGACGCTTCTTGTAATCGGTCGGTCGGGCCGTGCGTCTCGATGAGCGGATGGATGCGATATCAATACCAAAAAGAGAGAGCGAAATTTCTGTTCTGCGAAACTCAGTGCGGTGCTGAAAGTCGCGTAGAGTCCCGTGTTATTTGACTGTCGTCGCAGTTGTTCTTAGCATTCGCCTATGACGAGTGTGGATTGGACTCTCCGCATCCTTCATTGTTTTCACTCTTTTCTTGCCTGTTGCCAAATCGTCGTTTTGGTGGTTTTAGGTCACGTTGTTGCGTCCGCGATGGCGACTGCGAATCACGTCCACGTTGGGTTCGAATCATCTCCGGTCGGCAAAACGCGACGCAATCAAGGTCTCTCTTTGTCTTTTTCTTAAAGGTGTTTTTATGAAAACGAATCGCCCTCTATCCCCACGCCTCGGTTTCACCTTAGTGGAGTTGCTGGTTGTCATCGCCATCATCGGGGTGCTCGTCGGTTTGTTGCTACCTGCGGTCCAAGCCGCTCGTGAAGCCGCTCGCCGCATGAGCTGCAGCAACAACTTCAAACAACTTGGTTTGGGGATGCATAACTACCACAGCGCCTACAATGCGTTGCCGATTCAGGGGAGTGGGACCGAAGATGCGACCCTCAGCAATTCGTATTGGTGGTCCAACACCAAGAACGCAAGTCAAAATCAGTTGTCTGCATTGGTGGGGTTGACCCCTTTTATCGAGCAGCAAGCCATCTGGGAAGTGATCAGCAATCCGAACGACTTTAATAAAGACGGCACGGTCGATTTCCCGGCGATGGGGCCAAGCCCGCAAAACTGGTTGGATTACGTGCCTTACAGCACTGAAATGCCAACGCTTCGTTGTCCCAGCGATCCGGGGACTGGATTGCCTGCGGCAGGACGTACGAACTATGCCATGTGTGGTGGCGATTCGGGACGCTGGATCAACTTTGGTAATCGCAGCGACAATCCTTGGAAACCACTCAACGCGACTCAAGCCGAAGAGCAGCGTGCTGCCGACCGTGGTGTCTTTGCTTGTTACAAGCAGATGAAGTTTCGTGACATCCTCGATGGTTTGTCCAACACGATTGCAATGGGAGAAATTGCGACCGACCTAGGTGATAAAGACAAGCGAACGATCTCTTACGATCGTCCAAGCTGGAGCTACCCTGGACCTCGTGACAATCCGTCGGAATGTGGTACAGGTGGTTTGGTCGATCCGCAGCGTCCTCAGTTCTGGGCTTCCTCGACGCCAACCGACAGTGCATCCAGCGGTCGCGGTTATCAGTGGTTCAGCCGATTGCCGCTGTACACCATGGTGACCACGATTTTGCCGCCCAACAAAGAGGTTTGCGGTTATGACCGTGGCGTCGACTTGATCGTCTTGCCGCCGTCGAGTCGTCATCAAGGTGGCGTGCATGTGCTGATGGCTGACGGGGCGGTGAAGTTCATCACCGACTCGATCGAAGCAGGTGATTCGACCGCTCCGATGGTTCACCGCTGGGGTAACGCCGCGAACAAGAACCAACCCGGTGCGCAAAGTCCCTATGGTTTGTGGGGATCGCTGGGCAGTCGTGCCGCGAAAGAAACGATTTCCGCCGAATTCTAAACGGCAACGAATTGGATTCGAATCGGACCTTCCTAGCGGAAGGTTCGATTCGGAGCAGTCCGAACGAACAGGCTTCGTGTGCCGAGTGCGCAAATACCGAATGCGCGAAGCCTTTCTTTTTCATGATCGATTATTCCACTCCGTTATCTCGAAGACACTGTTACTACAAGATTCTGTAACCACGAAAGCTAACCATGAAACGACTTGCATGCCTTGCCCTGTTGTCCTGCACGTTCTGCTTGAATCTTGGGTGTGGCGAACCCAAGGCCGCCAGCGTTCTGGACGGCGCCAACGAAGCGGAAATCGCCAAGGTCCGCGCCGCGATTGAAGAAGAACAACGCAAGATGGAGAAAGGATTTGCGCAAGGGAATTACGACCAAAGTAAGCCTTTGCCCAAAGAATAATACGTCTTGCTTGATTCTCAGACTGTCGGGATTCATCTCGTTGCGATGCGACGTTGCGGTCCGCTAGTGCTGCTGGTTCTGTGTTCGCTATTGGGTGGTTGCACAGACGCACCACTAGCGGATGCAGACAAATTTGCCGTCGACCCCGTTGCGACTACGTCGGCGTACAGCCGTTTTTCGCAAGCGGTATCCGAAGCCAAGTGGGTCGACGCGTCACAGTGGTCCAGCGCCGCATTGATCGAACGACCTGATGATCCCGACGTTTTATTCATGGCAGCCAAGGTCGCCTACCACAATGGCGATCTGCCGTTGTCGACCGAGCTCATGCTGACCGCTTGTGACGTTACGTCCTATGCCGACGATAACCAGGTCCAGCAGACGGTGGTGGCACTGCTTTCGATGGGACGGCTTTATGCCGCAATCGAACTACTGGAAAACACCACCGGACGGCGTCCCGAACATCACGTCTTTCGCCGTCAACTCGTCGATTTCTATGCGATGGCCGAGCGGCCTGAATTAGCGGATCCCCATCGACGTGTCCTGATTCAACAACGCAAATTTGATCTCAAGTTGTTGCTGGATCTCGCAGCGAAAGGACCGCGAACGCTCGAAGAAGATTCGGTGCAGTTGTTGGTCGATCGGAATCCCACGGATTTGCGTCCACTGCTGGCGAAAGCGAAACGCCACTTTGATCAACGTCGTGATGAAGACGCCGCCTCGCTGCTCGGTCGCATTATTGCTCGTCACCCCGACTTTGTGCCCGCTCATTCGCTAGCGATTTCGATCGCCGCGCGATCGGGCGACTTTGGTGCGGTGCTGCGATTGGCAACCCAAATGCCCGAGGACGTTGACTCGGATGTCCGCTACTGGATCGCATTGGGAGACTGGGCCCGTGATCAAAGTCTCGATGAAGTGGCTATGCGGTGCTACTGGGAAGGAACACGCCGAGATGCAGACGACAGCGAGTGTTGGTTGAAATTGCAAACGAGTTTGCAACGAGTCGATGAGCAACGATCCACGCCTGAGTTGATTGCGGCAAGTAGCGATGTCCAAACACGGGCCCGATTACTGAATCGTCTCGACCAACAACGACGCGAGTTTTTATCCGCACAAGCCGATTCACAGCGTTTGGCAATCGGGATCGCCCAAACGCTTCAACAGCTTGGTCGTCTCTGGGAATGTGAAGCGTGGGCCGCAATGGCATTGACACTGACGCGAGACCCGATCGAATCGGCAGCCGAATATCGCAATTCCGTCGTTGCCACGCTTCGCCGCGACATGCCATGGCAAGTGTTGCAAATGCATCCCGAGCTGAAACTCGATTTCAGTCATATGCCTCTGCCGGCGGTCGATCGGGATGCGAGTCCACAAGATCCCGCCCTCCTGGTCACAAGTGCCATCAAGCAGAGCGGGCATGCCGATTCGATTTCGTCGTTAAAACTGGTCAATCAGGCGGCCGAGCGTGGAGTGAAGTTTTTTGGCTACACCCATGACCATCTCGATCGTCCCGGATTCATGTTGCATCATACGCTCGGCTGTGGTGGCGGTACGTTGGACTACGATCTAGATGGCTGGAGCGATGTTTACTTTGCGGCCGCGGGGGGAACGCCG
>NZ_JBFHFD010000552.1:0-5897 GCF_041583735.1 Novipirellula sp. | reverse complement strand
GTTCCAGTGCCAGTTGCATTTTGAACCGACGACGTTGTATTGGGCGTGCAATCCGACGTTGAACCAGACGGGGCTGTTGAAGGCACCGTGTTGATGCAAGCAAAGCCATGTCAAATCGCGGTAAAAACGCTCGCCATCTTCAGGTGAATCAAAGTAGCCGTCTTCGAGTCCCCAATCGGCGATGGTACGGGTGACGCGGTGGACCAATTGGCGAACACTTCGCTCTCGCTCGCCTGGGTTTTTGGGATCGCCGTAGAAGTACTTGGATACGACAACGTTGGTGGCGAGCTGAGTCCAGCTGGCAGGTACTTCACAGTCGTTCTGCTCGAACAGCGCGCTACCGCTTTCGTCCTTGATCGTCGCGCTTCGCAATTCCCAACGCGTGGTCGCAAACGGAGTCTCGCCATCGTCAGGACAGAATACGGAATCGATCTTCAGCCCCTCCGCGACATCGGCCCCGTTTCGCGAGCGGAGCTTTTTGCCAAATTTTGATCGCGCATACTCCACGCCGTGCTGCTCGTTCACGCGTTGCAACGCAGGGTCGTTGACGGTCGAGCTTGAGCTTTCGTGGGTGCGTTCAGATAGAACCGATGCCATCGCTTTGAGACTCCTAAAGGGGTTCGTCCGTGGGGCTTGTACCGATCGCCAAGATTTAAGTCGCGATCCTCGCGAAACGTCGGATACTTACCAAATTGATATGAGAAATGAACTTTGTCGCCTGCACGCGTGGGTGCTTATTTTGCGTTCACGGGGGGGATTAACCGATTCAACCCGATATCTTATTCGATAACGCAGCGTCACTCTAAACGTTAATGCCATCACTACCCGTAGTGCCGATCGCGGCGAAACCACACTACATGTGGGCGACTCGCGAATCTTAGGGATTGCGTCAGGCCTGTCAAACCGAATTTTGATTGATCCTTAAGTCATGGCTGAACAACGGTTTACAATCATCCCTTCGACAACCATCGAATCACGTTTTTCCTGGCCAAAAATCCCTAAGTGGTTTGCTGTTTAAGGTTTAGTGAATTTTGCTAGCATTAAAAAATTTGATTTAGAAATCTGGTCGGATTTTGGAAAAAGATCCGGGGTACAGCGACACTGCGGCAAACTGGGGACTGTGCGGGTGATCACCAACGTGGTGCCACACACCGTCTACTTTGGTATCGCCGTGGCGCGGGGCCCGTCGGTTACGGCGTGAATAAACGTGCGAGATAGACCGGGCGGTTTGCGCCGCACCGCTATAAACACCACCCATTCAATGCGAAAGCAGGAAGGGGGCCCAGCAGGATGGCTGGGGGTATCGCTTTCGTCTTTGAGAAGGCAAGATACTTTGTGCTAATTCACTGAGTGGAACAGGAACGAATCGAATGACACGACGCTACGCAATTTGTAATGAGACTTTTCAAGATTGGCCTCTCGAGCGAGCGGTGAAATTCGCGAAGGAAGCGGGGTATACGGGGTGGGAAGTCGCCCCCTTTATGCTTGCCGACGATCTCCGTTCGTTTGGCAAGGGGCAACGAGACGCTTATCGCGAGACCGTCACTTCGGCGGGGCTCGAGATCGTTGGGTTGCATTGGCTGCTCGCCAAGACCGAAGGGTTCCACTTGACGACCTTGGATGCGGAAACCCGCAAACGGACTGCGGCCTATTTGAGGGAATTGGTTCAGTTGTGCAGCGATTTAGGAGGGCGTTTGATGGTGCTGGGGTCGCCGCAGCAGCGGAATTTGACCGAGGGCCAAACGATGCCGCAGGCGATGGAAAACGCAGCGGAGGTGATTTCCGGGTGCGTCGACTTGCTAAAAGAGCTCGATGTCAAAATCGCCTTAGAACCGTTGGGGCCTCAAGAGGGGAACTTTTTGAACACGGCTGCCGAGGCGAGGGAATTGCAAGCGATGATCGGCAGCCCGCAGGTGGGGTTGCATCTGGACGTCAAGGCGATGAGCACCGAACCCGATCCGATCGCCAAGGTGATTCAGGACAATGCGGATTGGATGATCCATTTTCACGCGAATGACCCTAATTTACTGGGGCCAGGCATGGGAGAAATTGATTTCCGCCCCCTGTTTGCCGCGCTCGACAAAGTGGGGTACGACGGATGGGTCAGTGTGGAAGTGTTTGACTACTCGCCTGGGGTCGAGCGGTTGGTTAACGAAAGCATGCAAAACATGCTGGCCGCTCAAGCGTAGCGCATGGCATCTCGCATGCCATTACGTTCTCGCATGCCATTACGTTCTCGCATGCCGTTACTTTCTCGCATGCCGTTACTTTCTTACATGCTGGCACTGCGGGGGGTGAAGATCGTTAGTCAGGCGGTGAGTTGGTAGTCACCGCACGTGATGATCGGATCAGCGACAGGCGACCTTGGAAGCTAAGTTGCTCTTGGGCTGTCAATCGATCACAATGTACGGATCTTCTCTCGCTTCATCAACTTCATCGGAAGGGTGCGGATCGGCATGTCACAACCCACGGAGCCATCCGATCAAGAACCGTCGACGAGCTCCTCGGCGGAAGATCCTGCTGGACGCACCGCTGCGGCTGCATTGTCCAGCGATTCGCGACCCTCGGCTGCGGCGGCTCCGAATCCAATGGATGGCGGGCAGTGGCGACCGGTGCGTCCGGAGGAACTATTGCGAAAGAACATGCCCGTCGACGCGACGCCGAGCGAGCCGCAGGACAATCCAAAATTGACTCGTCAGCGTCGCCAGGAACTCGAGGTGCATTTGCGATCGTGCCCGACGGATCAGAACGCGTTTCGTGAGTTAGCGGCGATCTATCGCAAAGAGGATCGGCCGCACGAGGCCAAACGTGTGCTCACCGAAGCGGTGCGGATTTTTCCCGAGGACATGTCGTTGCTATGGGAGCTCGAAGAGGCCAAGTTGGCGAGGTCGCTGCAGCAATATCGCGAGGTCAGCGATTTGGCGGGGCGACTAAAAACAACCGAAGTCGAACGCGAGATGAAGCGAAGTCGAGAGGATTGGGCGTATCGCCGAATCGAAGTGTGTGATGCGCGTTTGGCACGCGATCCCTCCCTACGCCATTTACGATTGGTGTTGGCCGAGGCCTACATTGATTCCGAACAACATGACAAAGCGATCCGGGTCATTGACGAACTCGTTGAGTTTGATGAGTTTTCGCCGCAGGCCTATCTGCTAAAAGGGAAATGTTTACTCAGCCTGGGTCAGGACGTTCAAGCGATGGCAGCGCTTCGGGCTGCGGGGCTTCGCCGCGCCGTCGTCGGCCCGCTGCCAATTCGATTCGCGGCGCTGAAATTGTTGTGCGAAACGGCTGAACGACTTGGTTTGGATCTGACGCTCGAGCATTACAAACGTCATCTCGCGATCGTTGAACAGGATCTAGTGAAACACTCCGCAGCGGCAAAGAAAAAACATGCTAATTGAAGATCCTCTGCTTTTTTAAAGGCTTACCGTCATGAACCAAGCTGTCGTTGATCCCGAACAACTGCGTCAATTCGCAGCACACCTGCACCGGTTTGCCGAAGAGATGAAACAGCGGTCGACCATGCTCGCGTCTCAGATGAACCAACTTGAACAAACATGGCGTGATGAACAGCAGCGCAAGTTTGGCGAAGAGTTCACGACTCAGATGCGGCAGATTTCGCGGCTGATCCAATCGACCGAAGAGCATGTGCCTTACTTGATGCGAAAAGCCGAGCAAATCGACGCCTACCTTGGACGCTAAACTTATGCAGATCCCACCTCGTCTTTTCCGGTTCGGCGGTGACAACCATGTCCACCAGTAATGTTCGCAATATCGATTCTCTTGCGGCGATGCAGGTTGGTATTTTGCGGTTGTCGGATGATTGGTCGAAAACGATCCAAGAATTGCGGGCGATGGTGCAGCGGGCGGAACAATATTTTTCGCAAACCCAACCCCAGTACTGGCGTCATCAATTGCAACTGGCCGAGCGAGAGATCAACGAGGCCAAAGATGACTTGGCTCGCAAACGTGCGTCGCTGCGACCCGAAGACCGTCCGGCCGCCAGCGAAGCGGTTGCACGGGTGCAGAAGGCCGAGCGTCGACTTCGTTATTGCGAAGATAAACGTCGGCAGCTTCGTTCCTGGGCAATCGAGGTTTCCAAGGTCTGTGATGACTTACGAGGCCCGCTTGCGGATTTGAACGAGCACTGCGATACGATGTTGCCGCAAGCCGCACGCGAGCTTGGGAGCTTGGTCGATCAGTTGCGAGTGTACGCCGAACAAACACGCCAAAACGAACCTTAGAAGGAACGCATTCCATTTCGAATTTTCGGGGCCGAAACGTGCTGGTGGTTGGCGACAACCCAGTCGACACGCAATCGTTGTGCGATCGATTATCGCAGTGGTCATTGTCGACATTCCCGTGCGCCAGTGCGACCGTGATGGTCGAACAATTGCGAGCTTTGAAACCATCTCAACCTCCGTACGACTTAATTCTGCTGAGCGCAGGCGTTTTGGCAAAAAAGGGGAGGCAGTGGCGTCAGCAACTCGAGAACGATCCCTCGATCGCTGCAGTACCGGTTATCCTAGTGGCAGTCCCCGATGGAATGTACGACGCACTTGATGCGTCCTCGGATTGGATTCGCCACCGTTTGCAGACTCCGGTTTCGATGACGGAATTGCGTGTCGCGATCGAATCCATCCTTAATCAAGCAAAAGCGAGAGAAAGCGTGTCGCCGGACAAACCAGGCACCGAATCCGTTGAATTTGATCGTGATGCCATGTTGCAGAACACCGGGGGCGATCGTCTGTTTGTCCGCAAGTTGATCGAGATGTTTCAAGTCGAATCGCGTCGGCAACTCGACGCCGTTGGCGATGCCGTCGAAGCACGCGATGGCGCAATGATCAAGGCTGCGGCACATGTGTTGAAAGGTTCCGTCGCGTTGTTCGGAGCAAGTGGATGCGTTGCCGAAGTCCTAAAACTCGAAAAAATGGGGGAGCGAAACGAGTTGCGTCACGTCGAAACGCAATTCGAAGCGATTTGCCGATTGACCGCGGGGCTGTCCAATGCACTGGATGTCTATCTGGCGGAAGAGCATACAGAATAAGCTTGCAGCCCAATCGACTCGGCGACACGAACGTCGACGTGCGGACCAAGGGATAAATTAGGTAGCGGTGGCCCACCGCGTTGTCGATTTGATCTCGCCGCGTCACACGCTTGCTACCTCGCTGCCTTGCAACGGTAAAACTTCCACGCTGAATTCACTCAATTGCTGCTGCTTGCATTGGATGGCATGCGATACAATGAGCGGCATGAAGTTATTGATTGCAGAAGACAATCCGTTGTGGTTGAAGGTGATACAGACCAACGTCCGGTCATGGGGGTTTATTCCTGTGATTACCGAGGACGGCGAGGAGGCGCTGCGATATTTGTCGAACGAGGATGCACCGCGGATTGCGGTGCTTGATTGGCAGATGCCCAAGGTCGATGGCATCGAAGTGTGCCGCCGTATTAAAGAAGACACATTGCGTCCGTACACCTACGTGATGCTGTTGTCCGGCCGCGACACGAAACAAGATGTGGTGACGGGGTTGGATGCGGGGGCGGACGAATACATGACCAAGCCTGCGGACTTGGATCTTCTGAAACGACGTTTAACTGCAGCACGACGGATCATCGAAGCGATACCACCCGAGGGTTGGTCACGGCCGAGGGTGGAGGGTTACGAAGTCAAACAGGTGCTCGGTCAAGGCGCCTTTGCCACCGTTTGGGAAGCAGTCCATGTGGCTACGCAGCGTCCGGTGGCATTAAAAGTGTTGCGAGTCGATTTGGCAACCGAAAAAGTGTTCAACCGTTTTGCCAACGAGATCAAGGTGATGCAAGAGTTTGATCATCCTTATCTCGCCAAAATCTACGATAGCCATATTGATTCGACACTCGGTTATTATGCGATGGAT
>NZ_JBFHFD010000551.1:0-5898 GCF_041583735.1 Novipirellula sp. | reverse complement strand
CAAGAAAAGCATGACGGGCACCTTTGTCTTTCAAAAGACCGATGTTCGCCCGATGCCTGATTTTAATGTGTTCTTCAGTCATCACGCCAGCTATCCGCATTACAGCGATTGTATTTGGTTCCTGACCCAAATGCGTCGTTGGGGGCAGGTCACCGAAAGCAAGCCGGCCAAGTGGTACGAAGAGACCGCGAAAGAAGTCTACAAGCCTGAGATCTACCGCAAGGCTGCTGCGATGCTGGTGGCCGAAGGGAAGATTTCGACGGAAGAAATTCCCGCGAGCGACTATGACGGCTATCGACCGGCGACCGACGAATTCATCGACGGCAACACCTACGATGCTCGTGATCCAATTGGCTATATCAACAGCTTCGTGATTGGCAATAAGGACGGCGACTCTGCTGATGCCCCGCCCACAAAGCTTTAGCGAATAACCGTGGCAGCACGGTTGATGATTCATTTTGGCATTTCTGTCTTCTCTCCCCCGCCACGTAGCCAGTTGCGGGGGAGAGAGGGGGGCGGATCCGACGCACAGTTGCGGATCGAATCGCGACAGTGCAAGCCTGGGCCTGGCCGTAGTGAATCGTGTCCAAAAGCCCAGCTAACGGATCTTTAGCAAGATCCACTGGGTCGAGCACGATTCGCGGAGCGATCAGCGAGATTTACATCACACAACTACTGTTATCGAGAGAAAAAATGAATTGGCGTGGAACCGCTTTAAAGCTTTGCAACGTCTCGGGGATGCCGATCTTCGAGCCCTTCGTGCGACTCGCTGCGGGCGAAGATCCCAAAGAGCAGTTTAAAGGGATTGCGAAATTCGTTTTGCTGCCGATCGTCGCCATCGGCTTGTTCGTCGGCGCCTGGTCGCTGGCGGCAAAAACCGTGGTCACCGAAAGCATGCAGTTGCCAAGTCCGTCAGCGACGTGGCAAGCCGGTGCCGACTTGTTTTCGATGCACTTTGCACAACGCGCCGAAGACCGTGTCAAAAAGAATGAAATGCTTGCCGAAGCGATCAGTTTCATGGTGCAAGCCAAGTCGCTCGAAAATCAAGCGGTCGCCGCATCGGCCAGCGACAAGGAAACCTTGCTCGCCAACGCGTTGATCTACAAAAAGAAGGCACTTCAAGCGGCAAACTATATCCCCTCGAGTGCTCCGACTTTTATCGACCAAATCTTTACCAGTCTAAAGACCGTCTTCTTTGGGTTTGCCATCGCGACCTTGATCGCGGTTCCACTGGGCGTGTTGTGTGGCATGAGCCCCTGGTTCAACGCCGCGTTAACACCCGCAATTCAGATGTTCAAACCGGTCAGCCCGCTGGCGTGGTTGCCGTTGGCCAGTCTCGTGATCATTTGGGCATACAGCAATTCACAACCGGGTGAGACGTTTTTTGAGAAAGCATTCTTGATCTCCGCTGTTACCGTTTCACTTTGCTCGCTATGGCCGACGCTTGTTAACACCACGCTTGGAGTCGCCAGCGTGGATAAGGATTACCTGAACGTCGCTCGCGTGTTAAAGCTGACTTGGTCGCAAAAGTTATTCAAGATCATCTTGCCAGCCAGTTTGCCGCTGATGTTCGCAGGATTACGAATCAGTCTCGGTGTCGGATGGATGGTGCTGATCGCGGCGGACATGTTGGCTCAAAACCCAGGGCTGGGCAAATTCGTTTGGGACGAATTCCAAAACGGCAGCAGCACCACGTACGCACGTATCGCATTTAGTGTTTTGATCATCGGTCTGATCGGACTTGTGCTTGATCGCATCATGATTTGTTTACGCAACATGGTTAGTTTCGGAAACCCGGTCGCGGGCTAGGACACCCGTGTTCCTATTCTTCCGATGACCTTACTCACGAACGAACGAGAGAAACGATGAGCGTCGCCATCCTTGCGGATCCAGCAATTGATACACGACTGGAGAACTCGCCGCCCAATCCGATCCTGACGATGCGAAACGTATCGAAGGGCTACGGCAGTGGGGTGACTCGTAACGAAGTCCTGCAAAACATCAATCTGAATATCCGCGAAGGCGAATTTCTCGCGGTTGTTGGTTTTTCAGGCAGTGGGAAAACCACCTTCACTCAATTGTTGGCGGGGCTGATCCAACCCGACAGTGGCGAAATTTTAATGGAAGGTGAGCCGATCACCGGCCCAGGGCCCGATCGCGGTTTGGTGTTCCAGAACTACTCGTTGCTGCCGTGGTTGACCGTTCGCGGCAACATTGCGTTGTCGGTGGATAGTGTGTTTCGCGCGTGGGGCAAAGGAGAACGCCGCGACCACGTAGAAAAGTTCATCGAAATGGTCGGGCTCTCTCACGCGGCTCATCGTCATCCCCATGAATTGTCCGGCGGTATGCGGCAGCGCACCTCGTTGGCACGCACGTTGGCGATGAAACCCAAAGTCCTACTGCTGGATGAACCCCTTTCTGCGCTTGACGCGTTAACCCGCAGCGTGCTGCAAGAAGAGATTTTGAAGATTTGGGAAGAGGAGCGTCAGACCTGCTTGATGATCACCAACGATGTCGACGAAGCGATCTTGGTCGCCGATCGGATCGTTGCTTTGAACCCAGGTCCGCGAGCGTCGCTAGGTCCGATGTTCACTGTCGAACTCGACCGTCCGCGTGACAAATCGGCACTCAACCATAACGAACGTTTTAAAGGGCTGCGAAACGCCGTGACCAATTACTTGGTTGCCGTTCGCCAGAAGTCGCGTTCCGACGAAGCTGCTGTTTCGACTGCGCCCAAATTTGAACTACCCGATATCGAACCTGTCAGTTTGACGAAACCACATCGCTTGATCGTCAATACACCGGCTAAGTAATAACGAAACGGAAAAGAAAATGGCTGGCTACGTAGAAATGTTTCGTCTCGGCAAGACGTATGACACGCTGAAAGGTCCTGCGGTTATCGTCGAAGACTTTAACTTGAACATGAAGCAGGGTGAATACGCGAGTCTGCTGGGGCACTCTGGTTGTGGCAAGAGCACGGTGTTGATGATGGTCGCAGGGCTCTGCGATATCACCGATGGGGGCGTTGTGGTCGCGAATCACGAGATTGATGGTCCCGGTCCCGATCGCGGAATCGTGTTCCAGTCACCATGTTTGATGCCTTGGATGACCGCGATTGAAAACGTGCTTTTGGGCGTCGACCAAGTTTACCCGCATGCGACTAAGAAACAGCGACACGATCTGTCCGCGTATTACCTGTCGCTTGTCGGTTTGGGCAACAACTTACGTACGCGTGCATCGGATCTAAGCCAAGGCATGCAACAGCGTGTTGGCATTGCGCGGGCGTTTGCTTTGAAACCCAAGATGCTTTTACTCGACGAACCGTTTGGAATGCTCGACTCGCTGACACGAATGGAGTTGCAAGAAATTCTGCTTGAGATACTGATGCGAGACAAAGTGACCACGATGATGATTACCCATGATGTGGACGAGGCTCTGTTTATGAGCGACCGCGTCGTGATGATGACCAATGGGCCCCGCGCGACCGTTGGTGCGATTTTCGACATTCCGTTTGATCGTCCTCGTGTTCGCACCGAGGTGCTCGAACACCCCGAGTACTACGATTACCGAGAAAAATTACTTCGTTTCCTCGAGGAACAAGACCACAAGAAATTAAAGCAAGAGGTTGCTGAGCATGAAGCCAAAAAGACGGAAGACGTGAACGAGGAGGATTCCGTATGTGCTTAGTCCTACCGAGTCAGCTCTCCAACGCATTCTTGTGCGATGTTCGCACCTACGATGTCCATGACAACCGCTGTGTCGGTAACGAAGGTGAATCCGAACTCGATCGTTTGGCAAACGAGTGTCTGCAAACCGGAACCGCTCGCGTGGTCACATTGCAACAAGAGACACCCGGCGCGGCGATCGCATTTCCGGTTCATCGCTGCGAGGTCATTGTTTCGATCGTCGTCTTGGCGACCAAGGCAGACGACCAATCGCCAGGCGTATTCGAAGTCTGGTCGCCGGTGGGAATCCACGAAGAAGTTGCATTGAGCTCGGGTTTTTACGGTAATTTGGCACGCTTCCAGAACGTCTCGTCTTTTGTTCGTTTTGAAAAAGGATCGGGATTACCAGGGCAGGTTTGGAATTCGCTGCGTTCGATCATCCACGAAGATCTCGCCAATCACGCCGGGTTCTTACGTGCGGCGGGTGCAAGTGCGGGGACTTTGGAGACGGCAATCGGAATTCCGGTTGCTGGCGAAAACTACGTCGCGTCGGTGCTGTTGCTCAGCAGCAAAGCGACTCCGATGGCGCGCGGCTTTGAAGTTTGGCGAGCCGATGCGGACGGCGGCTACACCCTTGAATCCGCCAGCTACTCCGATTCGACGATCGAACTCGCGATCGGGACTCCGATGCCAGCGAACTCGGGTATTCCCGCGTTGGCGTGTGAGCACGGTGGAGCCACGGTGTCGGAAAATCCAACGATTTTGCGATCGGGGCGACACTTCGATGAGGACGCCACCCCAATCCAAGGATGTCTTGCAATCCCATTTTATGAATCCGACGCAATCACCAGCGTCACTGTGTTGTTGTTTTAATCATGTCCATCGCACTCCCTATCGTTCAGTCGTCACCTGACTTGGTCGAGCAATTGCTGGCCGAGCAGCAGTCGCTTTCGGCTGTGGAACAATTTAGTTCCGCGCATGACAGCGACGCGAGTGTGGCACCGGCGCAAGCACGATACTACCGCAGTCTAATGCCCGCTTCACCGCCAGGGCCGGGGCAACAATACTCGTTCGACGTCGATCTGGATCAATGCAGTGGCTGCAAAGCCTGTGTGGTCGCATGCCACACGATGAACGGATTGGATGAAGACGAAAGTTGGCGGCGTGTCGGTACGTTGACGATTGGTGAGCTTGAATCGCCGCGAATCCAGCACGTCACCACTGCCTGTCATCACTGCGAAGACCCAGGATGTTTGAGCGGATGTCCCGTCAAGGCCTACGAAAAGGATCCAGAGACGGGAATTGTCCGTCACTTGGATGACCAGTGTATCGGCTGTAAATACTGCACGATGATGTGCCCGTACGAGGTGCCTCAGTACAGCGAGCGTCTCGGGATCGTCCGCAAATGTGACATGTGCCACCAACGCTTGTCCGCCGGTGAAGCTCCCGCATGTGTGCAAGCGTGTCCAAACGAAGCCATCTCGATTGCGGTGGTCAACATCACCGAAACTGAATTCGCTGCCGATGATCGTCTCGCAGCGGGCGCTCCCGTCTCCACGATCACCAAACCGACAACGAACTACCGCACCGAATACCGTGATCTTGCAGAGAACGCTGCACCCCAAGACATCGGGGTGGATCATGTGGCCGAAAGCCATTGGCCATTGGCGGTGATGTTGGTGGCCACCCAAGTTTCAGTGGGAATGATTTTCATCGAGCGTTTCGCTGCGACATTGGCTTGGGTTTCGGGACACGATCATTCGGTTATCGCCACACGATCCATTTTGCTTGTTGCTCTGCTGATTGGCGGCGTCGGATTGAACATCGCCTCGTTGCACCTCGGTCAACCGCTGCGAGCGTGGCGAGTCTTTTTAGGGCTGAAAACGAGTTGGCTCAGTCGCGAAGCCGTCGTGCTGGGCAAGTACATGGGATTGCTATCCGCCGCGACCGCATTGTATTGGATGCCGGTGTTTCGCGATTATCTACCGCAATCGATTTCGCAGTGGATCCCCGCTTGGGCTGCAAATTTAACCCTCGTGATGGCGATCATCGTCGGCGTGGCGGGGCTGTTTAGCAGTGCCATGATCTACATCGCGACGCGCCGGCAGATTTGGCGAAGCTCGCGAACGTTGATTCGCTTTATGGGAACCGCCGTGGTTGCCGGAGCGATCAGTGTACTGCCCATTTTAATCCTCAGTGGTGAAAGCCGTTTTGTTTGCGTGGCGATCACGAT
>NZ_JBFHFD010000550.1:0-5902 GCF_041583735.1 Novipirellula sp. | reverse complement strand
GGACCGGCAGCACGGTTTCTCACGGATGTTTTCTGTCACCTCTGCCCGGCATCCGAGACTGCAGAAATAAAATCCGGCGTGGCGCGAGCGTACTGTCACCTCTCCCAATCGCAGTTTGCGAGAAGTCGAGCAGAGTCTTCGGCAATGCTCGGGTGAGGGCCGACCGAGCAAGTCGAGGGCACTGCACGCTATATATTGCGCGGTCGGCCCTCACCCGAACGATGCCTAATGGGGCCCGTCCAACCTCTTCCAAGTTTCGCTCGGGCGAGGTGACTCGCAATTGCTGCCATGACGCATGACTCAATCAGTAGTGACCTTCGTCGGTGGTGAGGTCACTGCGGCGACCATCCACGCTCTGGCCAGCGTAGCTACGAAACGCAAACGGCGTCATTTGCCGCCTCTGAATACTTCATTGCCACCGAGATCGCGGTGGAGGTCGCAAGCGGAAGCGGCGGGGATCAGGGGAAAACCCGGTTCGAACGATTGAATCGTTCGAGCCGGTAATTGCAAATGGAAGTGGAGCTTGAAGACAGGCTCACGGCTTGTGCTGCATTTACAGGCTGGGATCTTGTTAGGCGGCTAGCTTTTCGCGGAATGGGCTGGTCATCGCGGGATGGAGTTTGGCTCCAATCCAACCGGTCAATCCAAGGATGAAGTAGGGTTTGCTTAACACGAGCTCGATGCCGGCCGATTCGGCTGCATCTACTTGGTGCTCACGTGGCGCGTTGGCAACCCAAGCATGAGAAGCACGCTGGGCGGTGTCGACCGCTGCGATTCGTGATTCCCATCCCTGATGTGTGGTGGGGGCTGCGACCGAGTCGTCCCAAATCACGCGATCGAGATTCCGGATTCGTAGCGAATCGTCTTGTCGCATCCAGATCGCCGCGGCCCCGCAAGCAGACGCCACGTCCAGTAACGGTTCGGCGATCGGCAACGTCGCTGCGATCACCGCTACGGTGACTTTTTGATCGGCCAGCCGGATCGGATGCGCGGTGGTGCCTTGCATCCACTGCGGGACTTGTTGACGCCACAGCATCGCATTGTAGATCGACAACCGAGCAGCGGCCTCCGACTTTGCCGCCGCCGCGACGGCGAACCGCTCAGTATGCCGCACGCCGTCGCATGCTGCGCCTAACAACACCATGGCTTGGGCGTCGACGCAGCGTCCGAGCAAGACGTTGACCTGGTTCCAATCAAAGTCGCCGCGATGATTGCGGGTGATGATGATGCGGTCGACCGTCGAAGCGGGCCGATCGAGGGCATCCCGCAGCGAGTGCCGAAACGCGATCTGTAGTGAATTCGATTCGGCAAATTCGTAACAGGCTTGAAACTCAACCGAATTCCTGGGCCCGACCCACAGCAATGTACGGCAAGGTAGCGAGGGTGCCGAGGCGAGAGAGTTTTCGTGCATGGTGTCGATCCGTCGGTTGCTTTGCGGGCGATCAAAGCTCGTCGAGGCGCTCTTCACACTCTTTGATGGCGTGCCACGCTTCGCCGGGCGATGTACTAGTACGTAGCTCAGCCAAGAACGAGTCGTCGACGATCATACGGCTGAGCTTTGCTAGGATACGAAGGTGATTCCGATCGTCGTAAGAGCAAATTAGAAAGAAAACGTCGGTCAATTGCCCGCGATCGGAAAACGGGATCGCCGAGGGACAGAGCCCCAGTGCGATCACCGAGTCGGCAAGAATCGATGTTTGAGGACGACGAGGGTGCAACAGCGCCACACCACAGTCCAACGCGGTCGGATGCATTTGCTCACGCGCTTGGACCGCTTCGGCCATCGCCGGAGCGTCCCACATCATCCCGCTCTTGGCCGCCAGCGCGCACATCGACCGGATGACGCTGCCGCGAGTTCGAGCGTTCAGCGGCACTTCGATCGCATCAACGCTGCACAACTCGTGAATAGGGCGGTCCACGGCCGTGGGGGAGACACGATCGAGCACTTTTTGTACTTGATCCAATTCCTCGGGGTCGCTGGCCCCAATTCGCTCTTCCAGCCAATGGTGGATTTCGGCTTTGGCAAACCGCCACTGCCCCCCCACTTTGCGTGCGGGAATCCGGCCGCGATCGGCCATTTTTAGCACCTGATCTGGCGTGACGTGGAGGTATTCCGCGATGCGAGCGGCGTCGAGATCTTCCGTCATAGCAACTGTTTTTGATTGTTTTGAGAAAGGAAAGCAAAACCACCGGCTTCGCCACAGTTTGAGCCTAAGCAGGTGATTTAAGCAACCTGAGTACCGAAATCGCCGGTCGCTTTTTGCGGGATTCCGAAATCTGGTGATTGAGACTTTACCATTGACAGCGAAACAATTTGCCAAGTATTTCCAGGATTGGCTAAAGTCGCCGCGCGGGGGTTACCCACTAGCGATCCCTTGGCTGACTGCGGAACCACTCCAACGAACTCTCAGAGCAGGATCCTATGATTCGCTGGCTCCCTACGAAATTTCATCACCTCCTTTGCCTGCGATCCGTCGATTCGGGACGCCAGGATCCGAGGAACGTGCGCCGTTTCGTAGCATCGCCAGTCGCCCGCGGCTTGCGTTTTCCTACATTCGCAGCCGCTTCTTGCTCGTTTTTCGGTTGGGTCTGTTTGGCGTTCGCAGTCATTTTCGCGGGCGGTACCGCGATGGCTCAGACTGGTTTCCCATCGAGCAACACGCCCATTTCGCCGGGAGTTCCGTTCGGCGGCCGTTCGCCTGTCGATATTCCGCAAACCAATTTGCAGCCGATGGGCAATGGGGGCGGTTTTTCGAGCAGTCCACCTGTGGCATCTCCGTTTTCGTCGGCTCCTTCGTCGCTGGGGGGCAATTTCGATCCGTATGCGACCGGTGCCGCCAGTTTGCCCAGTTACCCAGCCCCCAGCGTTCCACCGGGTACGACGCTGGGTCCGGTCCAGGTTCCCGGAACGCTGCTGCCTCCGTCGCGACCGGGAGGCGAAAGTTTATTTAGTCGAATTTTTTCGAATTCCGGTACGGGGCCGATCATGCCCGCCGCGTCGAGCGGATTCGGTGGATCGGCATACGGAGGCAATTCGAGTACGACGATCCTGCCCCCGGCGAATTATGGCGGAAACGCCTACGGTGCTCCCGCGTATGGCCCATCCACTTACGGGCCGCCTGCCTATGGTCCGGGCACAGGGTTTGACACCGGAGTTCCGATGACGGGGCCAGCATACCCGAGCACGGTGTATCCGTCGGTAGGGCCCACGACGCTGTTCCCAGGCGGGATTTTTGGCGGCAACGGAAGTGTCTTCGGCAGCAACAGCGAATTCAGTGCATACCGATTACTTCAAGGTCCACGGATCCGGCACACCTACCTGGGCACGACGGACGATCCCGATTCACTGGGGATCAACGACACCGATGTCTCGGTCGTCTTTGCCTGGCAGAATTTTTTGTATTCAAGCCAGCCGCTGATGATAGCGCCTTCGTTTTCGCTACATCTTTGGGACGGTCCCGAGCACACGGCGACGCAAGACGCGGATCTGCCCGGCAGTGCCTATAGTGGATTTGTTGATTTGGGGTGGCAAAGCGATCCCAATCAGATCTTGGGCCTCGAGCTGGGGACTCGGATTGGTGTCTTTACCGATTTTGACACGATGAACAGCGACAGTTTCCGAGTGATGGGAAAAGGTTTGGTGAATTTTCGCTTAACCCCCGCGTCCACGATCAAAGGAGGCGTCTATGTGCTTGACCGCATCCGTTACAACGTGATCCCTGCGGGCGGGATTCTGTGGCAACCTGACCCCTATTCGCGATACGACATCTTCTTTCCGCAACCCAAACTGGCCCACTACTGGAGGACGGTGGGGACTCAAGATGTATGGTGGTATTTGGGGGGCGAATACGGCGGCGGATCATGGACGGTCGAGCGTGACAACAAGACCGAGCAGCAGGTCGATATCAATGATTATCGCGTGATGTTTGGATTAGAGTGGGGCCAGCACGAGTTTATTCAAGCCGGACGCCGCAACGCTTTTGTCGAAGTCGGTTACGTTTTCGATCGCGAGATTCTGTATGAAAACAAAGCCAACAAATTCAATCAAGACGACGCGATCATGTTCCGTGCCGGGATCGGATATTAAACGCGGCTGCGGCGATCGATGGCGTCAACGCCAGCCAAGCAATTGCACTTGTCTCGCGCCGACACTTTGTTTCCACGCATCGAGGTGTGCGGGCAAAGCGTGCTCATCAAAACGAGACTCCGCTTCGACATGGAAACCGGCATCGCCAAGCAGTTGCTCGATTTGGTCCGCTGAATTGTAGCCGTTACTGTCGTCGGTTTCGTGGACTTCGACGTAGATCGCTGCGACACGATCAAGCTGGCCCGCAATTTCCGATAATACGCGTTGCTCGGCACCTTCGATGTCTAGTTTTAGGAAGCTGACATCGCGATCGGCAATGTAGCTTGACAAGCGTTTGCACTTAACCCGCGTTTGGGCGGTCCCCTCACGCTGGCCCCAGGCGGGGTCGATCGAGTTGCCTCGCGCGTCGCCGCGGGCCGAGACGTCGCCATAAAACGGAACCGTCTCGTCGCAATCGGAGACTGCGGCGTTGATGCATCGAACACTGGGGATATCGTTCACATCAATATTGGCTTGCAAGATTTTGAACGCGAAGGGATCGGGTTCAAAGCAAACAATTTCGGCTCCCGGCCATCGCGTTTTCCATTCCAGTACCGAGACCCCGATGTTCGCACCGCAATCGATAATCAATGGCCGATCGTGTTTTGGGGTAAAAAACGAAGGGAACTCGTCAATTTGCCGCACCATCGATTCGGCAGCCGAGCGATTCTCGAACAGCAATTTATAGCCGCGGAATTTCATTCGTTGCATTGAGAACGGTGGCACAAGCAGGGGGGGGAGAGGGCGTGATCGTCACGGGAACGACACACGTTTTACGCGACTTGGCTGCGTTTGGCGATCCCGTGACGATGACGGTCTTCACTCGACGTGTGATTTTTTAAACCGGACGTTCCCTGCGAAGTTGCGGAACCAGATTGCAGAAATTTCGATGCTTGCCCGCCGCCCGGTTCGCTTCGATAATAACGACAACGGGTGATCGTCCCTGTTCCACAGGGGCGAGAATGCAAATGCAACTCGGAACCAAAGGAGCTGTCGATGTGCCGTCCATTCCCCTTTTTTGCGTTTGTGTTCACCGCGTTGTGGATGACGTCAGTGGCGACATGGGCTGATGATCCAGCCACGGAGGCCACCCCACAGCGGCGCGTGCCGAATGCCGAGCGGCTAAGCGAACTGCTGAAGCGATTCCCTGATGCCGACACCAATAAAGACGGCACGCTGAGCGAACAAGAGGCTCGGGACCATCGCGCCAAAATGACGGAGCGACGTCCGCGGCAAAATCAAGCCAACCGTATTCCCCCGACACATCGCGATGTTTCCTATGGCGATCATTCTCGAAATGTCCTCGATTTCTATCAAGCAGAATCGGACCGTCCTACTCCGCTGATTGTTTACATTCACGGCGGCGGTTTTGTCGGAGGTGACAAGCGTTCGGTCAGTCCGCAAATGGTTCGGGCGGCCAACGAAGTCGGGATCAGCGTTGCCGCACTGCACTATCGGTTCGTTGATGGTAATGAAGTGCTGTTTCCGACCCCGCAACATGATTGTGCTCGAGCGCTGCAGTTCTTGCGAAGCAAGGCAGACGTATGGAACATCGATCCAAAGCGAGTCGCGTGTTACGGCGGTTCCGCCGGGGCGGGAATCAGCATGTGGCTAGGGTTCCACGATGATCTTGCCGACCCCAACAGCAAAGACCCGATCGCGAGACAATCCACTCGAGTGGTCGCGATCGGAACGATGGGCGGTCAAGGTACCTATGATCCGATCAAAATCAAAAAATTGGTCGGTGGTCGAGCGTGGGAACATCCTTCGATCTTC
>NZ_JBFHFD010000549.1:0-5925 GCF_041583735.1 Novipirellula sp. | reverse complement strand
TGATCCCAAGCGGTTTGGCGTCGGCCAAGTGACGTGTCTGCAGGACGATCTCGCTTGCCGCCCCTTGGCACTTTGTCACTTCATCGAGTGTCGATGAGGTCAGCAAAACCCGGACCCCAAACGCCTTCGTCATCCCTTGCACTCGGCTAGCGACGTTGACGGTGTTGCCGAGCGGGCCGTATTTAAATTTGACCTTCGATCCGGTGTTTCCCACCTGGGCCACGCCGGTGTTGATTCCGATTCCAAAGCCGAACTGGTCGCTGGTGATATCACTCCACTTTTGACGAAGTGGTTCGATTTGTTTCAGCATCAGATTTGCTGTGCGACACGCACGCAGGGCGTGATCGGGTTGTTGTGCGGGGGCTCCCCACATCGCCATCAATTCGTCGCCGATGTAGTCGACCAGCACGCCATCGGTTTCAATCACACACTGGCTCAGTTCCGTCATGACATCGTTGATCCACTCGATCGTACGTGCGGGGCCGACCCGTTTCGATACGGCACTGAAGCCACGGATGTCACAAAACAAGACGGTCACCTCGGCGTCTCGGCCGAGCAGCAGATTTTCGTTTTTCTCGAGTCGATCCGTCACCGCGGGCGAGAAGAACTGAGTCAACGAAGCTCGCAGCGATTCTTCGTGCTGGCGTGCCAAACCCGAGGCGACTGCACTGGCCATGACTTCCAATAACGTCGCTTCAAGCTCGCCGATCGGCTCGTTGCTGCGGTCGTCCACGACGCGGCGGTCCCCATAAACGACGCCGATCACTTCGCCCGCCTTGTTAAACATGGGCGCGGCAACGGCGCGATCCAGACTGATCATCGACGAACCTGCGGTCTGCAGATAGCTATCGGGTTCGTAGATCACCGTCTTCTTCGTCTGCAGCACGTTGTCCAGCAGTCGAGTGCTGCCCGAGGGTAAGGGTTCGATCGTTTTGCTGTCGGTAAAGTTGATCGAGGAATCCGATTCGAACGAAAACATTGAGCGAACGGTCCAGTGATTGCCCGCGAACAGGATGACATAGGCGCGGTCGAGTTCGATCATGTTGGCGACCGCTCGCACGGCCGCTTCAAAAAATTCGTTTGATCCGGCGGCCTTTTGCACCACGGTCAGTGCCTGACGCACCAGACTAACGGCGACGGCGGCAGGGTTCTTGTCACTCGTTTCGTTTTTCAGTTGGCCAAGACGTGCGTCCTGTGTGCCGTTGGTCATGCTCGAATCGACGGCATCAAGCGTCCGCATGGATCGGTCATATTCGACCGGCGCGTTCATCGATTTGAGAGTAAAGGTCAGCATCAATTGCTGCGGCAATTTAACGGTGACGTTGCCCGAGACCGAAAGCGATTGCCCGGGACCGATGACCACGTTTTCGTCGCTGACCTGGAAACTGTTGGTTGAATGAATATTGACTAACCGCAGACCACCGTCACCATTGTCTTCGACCCGCATCGATCGGCGTGAAACGCCGATCATGTCGATTGGGGCGACGGCGAGGCGGAAATTGCCATTGCCGACATTTTGGGTTCGCAGCAATTCTTCGCCATGATCCATCCGGCCGATCTCAAGCGGCAGACTTGCCTTGTAGACGTGGTTCGTCTCATCTCCTAATTTGACAATCACGTCAACAAATTTCACTACAACGACCTCGCGGGAATTTCGGTTAAAAGAAAGCTCGAAAAAGGGGGCATCTCATTAGGGGGAGACGCAATTTACTTGCAGCAGCCTACCGCAGCAATTAGCTTCACAATAGCGTTATACCCTATCCTAGCGGGAACTCTTTAGCCCTGAGACGATCTATGCCCCGTTTTTCCGTGCGTCGTGTCCTGCGATCCGCTCGTAGCTCACGTCGTCGTCTGTTGGTCGAGTCTCTCGAATCGCGTCGCGTGCTGGCGACGTTCGTTGTCGATACACTTGTCGATACCGATCCACAATCCAGTTTCTGTGCGGCATCTCCGACGCCTGGAAACGGGACCTGTTCGATTCGCGGGGCGATTGCGGCAGCGGAGAACAATCCAGGGCCGGACCGCATCGAGATTCCCGCTGGCACGTACAATATCGATCCAAACTTTGGCAGTTTCGATATCGCCGCAGATCAAGATCTTGACTTCATCGGCCTCGGCAGCGGCCCCGACACGGTGGTGATTGACGGTGGTGGCGTTTCACGCGGGTTTGATATTTTCGGCTTCGGCGTTCCCCACACGCTGACCATGGAGAATCTGACGATCCAAAATGGGGTCGCAAGCGATGGTTCCGGCGGTGGCGGGATCAATTTCTTTGGCGGTGGCGCGTTAGAGCTGCGTCGTGTGATTCTGCAAGACAATCGCGCCGATGACAATTCGCAATTTCCCGGCTTCACCTCCTCCGGCGGCGCAATCCAAGCCGGTGTCAACGTGACGATCGAAAATTCAATCATCCGTCGCAACATTGCCACAGGTAATGGAGGAGGAATTAATTTTTCGACCACGGATCAACCGCAGACGCTGACCATCCGAAATTCGACGATCGAAAACAACGACACCGGAGATTCTGATACCGATTTCGGGCTCGGCGGGGGCGTGAACGTCAGCGGATTTAATTCGGTCTTGGCTTTGGACACCGTCGACGTTGCCAATAACGCAGCAGGCGACTCGGGAGGCGGTGTCTATTTCGAAGGATCATCGGTCACCGTGACTGATTCCAGTTTCATTTCGAACCAAGCGTTAGGATCCGATTCGGGCGGCGGAGGCTTATACATTTTCGGCGACGCGCTGAGCAATTTCTCGTTTGACATCAGCGGCGGTCGGTTCGAATCCAATTCGGCGGTTGCGGGTGCCGGTGGTTTGGAAGCCGTGGATTACAGCGGTACTATCGACGGCACCACGTTCCTACAAAACCAAGTGCTCGGCCAAGGCGACCAATTTGATCAGGGAGGCGGTGCCGTTGCCGTATTGGCTGATCCCGATACCAACCGCACGGTGACCATTCGTAACGCCGATATTCGCCAAAACGAAGCACCGACCGCTGGCGGGATCGCCCTGGTGAATGTCGATCTGGTGCTCGAAGATTCGGTGCTCGATGGCAACCAAACCACCACGCCACAAACCCCTGGGGCCGGTGCCATCGGCGCGGTCAGCAATTCGTTGACTCAGCAGATGACGATCACCGCGTCGACCATCACCAACAATGTGTCGATGAGCGAAGCTGGCGGGATCGGAGCAGCCGATGTCGATCTCGTGATCACCGACTCGACGATTTCGTCCAATACCGCTCAGTCCGGTCGCGGCGGTGGTATCGGATTGCTCGGCAACCAACGCAATCCGATCATGACCGCGTCAAGCGTGACCGTTGCGGGCAATCAATCGGGAAGCGATGGGGGTGGGCTCGCGTTTGAGAACGCCGGTTTTGATCTAACCAACGTTACCATCACAGGAAATCAATCAGGGCTGCAAGGTGGCGGTATCGCCGTGGGCGCGAGTGCACCAGGCGTTCAACACACGATCACCTTTTCGACCATTGCCGATAACCAAGCGCTGAGCTCGGGATCCAATATCGCCGCCCAAGGCGAACCGATTTCAATCGAAGCGAGTCTCTTTTCCGGTGGCGACGGGATTGCTCTACCGGGTACCTTCGTCTCGTTGGGCGGCAATCTCGATAGCGGACAAAGTATGGGGTTCAGTGATCCCAGCGATCGGAACAATACCGACCCGCAATTAGGGCCACTGCAAGATAATGGCGGGCCGGTCTTTACCCGGGCGATTGGCCCGCAAAGTCCAGCGATCGATGCGGCACGCAACACGCAGGTTCTGGTCGATGCACGGGGCACCGTGCGGCCCCAAGACGGTGATGGCGATAGCCAAGCCTTTCCCGATATCGGGGCTTTCGAACGGCTCGCACCACCGCCCATTATCGTTATCGCAGTCGATGACAATCCGTTGGGGATCCAGGAAGACGACCCGTTGACCTTTATCGATGTGCTTGCCAACGACTTGCCCACCGGTACGTTGACGGTCACGACCGTCTCTGCGGCAACTCGAGGTACTGTGACAATCGCCGCGGGCGGCAGCGGGCTTAACTACCTGCCTCGCGCCGATGAATTTGGACTCGACGTTTTTACCTACACCGTCAGCAATTCGTTAGGCCAAACCGCTTCGGCGACCGTGCGTGTGAATATCACCGCGGTCAACGATCCGCCAATTGCCGGTAATGATGTCGTGGATGTCGCGACGCGGCAAGTTTTCACGATCCAAGAATCGGATTTGTTGGTGAACGATTTCGTTGGTGCTGCCAATGAAACCACTCAGACCCTCAGTATCGTTGATTTGCCACTGAATACCGTTGCCGGTGCGACCATTGTATCAAGCGGAGGCATCATCACGATCACTCCCGACCCTGGTTTTGTCGGGCTGAGTGACTCGTTTACTTACACGCTCAGTGATGGGATCGACACCGCAACGGGAACTGTGGTTTTAAATTTCTCGACGCGAGTCAGCGGGCACGTCTATTGTGACGCCAACGGCAACGGCAGCGAAGACAGTGGCGAAGCCGTGGTCGGCGGACGCGTGTTCATCGATGCCGATGGGGATCGCACCTTTGATCCAGGCGAGCGAGAGACGCAAACCGATTTGCTGGGGGATTACTTCTTTTCGGGCCTGGTTAATGGTCAAGCGGTGATCGTGGCGGAAATTCCTGCGACCTGCCAAACCATTCCTGATAACCCCGGAGTCATTCGCAGCCAATTGGACGCAGGATTGTTGGCTCGTTCGATCACGGCAGCCGATGTCGACGGCAACGGCGATCTCGAGATGATCGTCGCTAGCGATTTGTCGGGAACACTTACCGTGATCGATGTGGTTGGCGGAAACCTTTCGTTGATCCGTGAAGTGACGCTGGACAATCGGCCTCAATCGGTCTTCGCCTACCCGCCAGCCTCAGCAAACAGTTCGGGGACGCCGCTGATCGCGGTTGCCGCCATTGGGCTGCCGAGTGAGGGAGGGCAAGTCTACTTTGGCAACGATTCGTATGATTCGTTCCCGATCGCTGCCGGCGCGATCGATGTCGCGATCGACGATTTTGGTGACGGCTTGCCCACCGTGGTTGCCGCGTCGTTTCGCCAATCCGGATTGACGTTGTTCGCGCCCGATGGACGCTTCGCACCTCAAGAATTGTCGGTCAACGCATCGCAGATTACATCGATCGCGACAGGGGATGTCGATGGGGACGGCGACAACGATATCGTCGTCGTCGGAATCGGCTACGACACGACGTTTGAAAGTGGTGCGTCCAGTGGCGATAGTGGTAGTGAGATCAGCATTCTACTGAACAACGGCAATGGCAGTTTCTCGCCACTTGCCGATGGACAATCCGATGCGAATTTGACCAGCAAATATGTCGATGTGACGTTGGCGGATATCGATGGCGATGGTCAACACGAAATATTGGCTTTGGATCAACGCCAAACGCTTCGTGTCCTGCGGTTGGATGGCGGGCAAGTTCGTCTCGTTTCGAGCACCTCGGTGACAGCCAAGGCTTCCAAGCTTGCGGTGGGTGATTTCAATCGTGATTCGCAACTTGATGTTGTGGTCGCCAGCAACAGCAATGACGTGATTGAGATCTTTGTAGGCGATGGGGCTGGTAATTTCAGCTTGGTTAAATCGATTCAGGATGTCTTTAATCCCATCGATTTGACTGTTGCTGATTTCGATCAAGATGGCGTCGATGAGATCGCCGTGGCCAATCTGTATCGCCGCTCGGTGGGCGGAAATAATCCTGATCCGTTGTTGCCAAGCACGGTCACGGTGTTGAAATTGCAAGTGGCCGAAGAGTCGGTTGTCGTCGATCAAAACTCGGTTAGTGTCGACTACACCTTCCCTCGTGTGACGCCAGGCTTCAGCCCACAAACAAGAATGGATGTCAACGCCAGTGGCGAAATCACGGCGAATGACGCGTTG
>NZ_JBFHFD010000548.1:0-5925 GCF_041583735.1 Novipirellula sp. | reverse complement strand
GTGGCGGTCCAATTCCCCGAAGAATACTTCTCGATCCCTTCGGTGTAAAAATGCCATCCCACCGTCAGTCGCAAAAGCACCAACATGGTCATGCCGACCAATCCTAGCAGTCTCGGAGAAAGCCCCCAGCCAACGGCCAAACGCAGCGGCAACAAAACAAGCTTTCTCACGGAAGGCAGACTCCAAACAAAGGGCAAGCAAGAACCCGTCGTGAGGATGTCCACGACAGGGATAGGTGGGTTGGTAGGGGGGGGATTCTATCAAAAACCCAGTCACGCTGGGGGCTATTATGGCAAATCGACCCTAAATCGCCAAGGATAAAGGCTGCAAAATTACAGCCGCAGCTTTTGCCCCAAATCCGATGCCAGCGATCGGGTGCCAGCGATCGGGTGCCAGCGATCGGGATCGCTGCAGCATCGATCCCCTCCCCTCCCCTCCCCTGCACCGACCCGTCCTGCACCGACCCGTCCTGCACCGACCCGTTCTGACCTTAGCGCGACCGCGAGCTACTTGACCAGTTCGGGCTTTGCGGCGTTGACCGAACGTGTTTCTTTCAGCCCGGTGGTGTCGCGAGTGTAGCCGAGCACTTCATGCAATTGAGAAAACTTGTTCACCCCGGTGCTGAACTCAATCTCTTTGCCACTAAATTGGCAAGGATGCTGATAGCCGCATGCGTAGGACAACGACAGCAATTCCTTGCGGAAGCTTTTGATAAATCTTGCCATCCGTTCCGCCTTCTCGTCCACGTTCAACCCGGCTTGTAGCCAACGGTTCTGAGTGGCGACCCCGGCGGGACAATGGTCGGTGTGGCATTTGAGCGATTGGATGCAGCCGATCGCCATCATCGATTCACGGGCAATTTGGATGGCATCACAGCCCATCGCAAACGCGATCACTGCGCGGTCGGGAAACCCCAACTTGCCACTGCCAATCCAAACGATGTCGTTGGAAATACCCGCTTCTTGGAAAATCGGGTAGACCCGTGAGAAGCCGATTTTAAATGGCAGCGAGACGTGGTCGGCGAACGCCAGCGGTGCGGCTCCGGTGCCCCCTTCGCCACCATCGATCGTGATGAAATCGGGGCCTTGGCGTCGCTCTCGCATTCGTTGAGCTAGTTCTTTCCAGAAACCACCGTTGCCAATCGCACTTTTGATGCCCACAGGAAGTCCGGTGCGATCGGCGATCATTTCGATCCAATCGATCAATTCATCGACGGTGTCGAATTCCGAGTGGGCGTTGGGAGAAATGCAATCGACACCGACCGGGACATCGCGCGCGAAGGCGATCTCGGCAGTAACCTTTTTGCCTGGCAAAATGCCACCTTTGCCCGGCTTGGCTCCTTGCGAAAGCTTGATTTCGATGCAACGGATCGAGGCGTTCTGCTCGACTTTGGCCGCGACAACATCGATCGAGAAGCGACCTTCACGGTCACGAGCCCCGAAGTATCCAGTGCCCAATTGCCACATGATGTCGGCGCCATGGCAGTGATAGGGGCTGACGCCGCCTTCGCCGGTGTTGTGAAAACAGTTTGCGTTTTTGGCCCCGATATTCATCGCCGCAACGGCCTTAGATCCCAGCGAACCAAAGGACATCGCCGAGATGTTGATCACCGATTGAGGTTGAAAGGGACGAGCTCGGCCATGGGATTCACCCATCACCTTAAGACAGGGAATGTACGTCGGGTCATCGCCAACGTGTTCCACCTTGCTCTCGGGAAACGGAAAGACCGCGTGTTTGATGATCGGGTAACCGATTCCGTAGATTTGTTCGGTGGTGCCAAAGCCAAAGTTGTTGTTTTCCCCTTTGGCCGAGGCGTAGATCCAACTCCGCTCATCTCGATTAAACGGCATCTCCTCTTTGTCGTTGGCGACCCAATATTGTCGCATCTCGGGCCCTACCGTCTCTAACCAATAGCGGATGTGACCCACGATTGGAAAGTTGTGCATGATCGTGTGCTTCTTCTGAATGAAGACGTCAAACACAAACACCAATGCCAGGAATCCGGCAAGGCAACCGAGCGAAAGCATTAGCCAGTGATTGCTCATTGCGTCAAACATGGTGGAGACCTTGCAGAGGAAAAGAAGAGCGTTTGCATCGATTCCGGTCCCGATGGTCAGGCGAATCGGTGTTTTAACCATCGTAGCATGCCCCCCGGTTCATGTTGCACTAAGGCATCGAGCCCCGGTGCCCAAAAATACGGGGGGGACGAGGAATACGAGCCGCATCGCTCGCTCAAAATGGCAACCGCTGAAAAACGGCGGAATTTCAGACTTCGTGCGTTTTGAGTGAGAAAATTCCTTTGTCAAGTCGATGACCGAAGCAGGCGGGATTGCTAGGCTAACTTAGAGCCGAGTCTTGCCCTGGCACAAAGGAAATGGAGCCCCCCACTATGAACGCATCGATCATCACCGATTTGAGCCAAGCCGCTTCGCCGCAACCGAAGCCGTTTGTCCATCTGCATTGCCATAGCCATTACAGTCTGCTCGACGGCGCCGGCGATATCGGCCGGCTCGTTGATCGCTGTGTCAGCCATGGTATGAACGCGATGGCGCTGACCGATCACGGTAACTTGCACGGTGCGTTGGAATTCTATCGCAAGGCAAAAGGGGCCGGTATCAATCCGATTATCGGTTACGAAGCTTATATCGCGCCGGGCAGTCGATTCGATAAGGGGGGCGCTAGCAGTAGTAAGGACGCCAGCTATCACTTGACACTGTTGGCAAAAAACCGCGTCGGCTTCGGAAATCTTGTCAAGCTCGCCTCGGCCGCCTCGCTCGAAGGCTTCTATTTCAAGCCGCGAATCGACAAAGAGATTCTGGAAAAGTACAGCGAGGGCCTGATTTGTTTGTCGGGGTGTGTCAGCAGTGAATTCAGCCGCGCCGTGATGAAGGGAGTCGATACCGCCGAGCATGAAAAGGAAGCACGGGAAATCGCGGGTTGGTTCCATAAAGTCTTCGATGATCGCTACTTCATCGAAATCATGAACAACGACGTGCAGATCCAAAAAATGCAATTGGAAGGTGCTGTCGATATCGCCAAGCGGATGGGGTTACCGTTGGTTGCGACAAGCGATTGTCACTACGTCGATCAAGAGGATTCTGAAGCCCAAGACATCATGTTGTGTATCAACACGGGGCGATTTCGGACCGACACGTCGCGGTTCAAGATGGAGAACGACCAGTTCTTCTTGCGCAGCCCCGATCAGATGTACGAAAAGTTCCCGGGGCTCGAGGACGCGGTCGCTCGCAGCCAAGAGATTGCCAATACCGTCGATATCGAAATCGAGTTTGGGAAACACTTCTTTCCCAATTTCGCCTGTCCCGACGACAAGCCGCCGATCGACTATTTGCGAGAACTTTGCGTGCAAGGATTGCTCGATCGCTACGCGGGCGATCCCGAGCGAATCGTCGATGGCGAGTTGTCCGAAGAAGTGATCGCGCGTTTGGATCGCGAGCTTGGCGTGATCAAGAAACTCGGTTTCCCCACCTACTTTTTGATCGTTTGGGACTTCGTTAACTACGCCCGCGACCAAGGAATTGCCGCGACTGCTCGTGGTAGCGGTGTAGGGGCGATCGTTTGTTACGCACTTTACATGTCGCACGTCTGTCCGCTGCGTTACGACTTGCTGTTTGAACGATTCTTGGATGAAAGTCGTACCGAGCCGCCTGATATCGATATCGACTTTGAAAAAGAACGTCGCACCGAGGTCATTGATTATGTGAAACGGCGTTATGGCAGTGAAATGGTTTGCCAAATCGGGACGTTCGGCACGCTGGCTGCCCGCGCGGCAATCAAAGACACCGGTCGCGCGTTGGGGATGCCGCTGGGGCGAGTGAACCAGATCACCGAAATGGTTCCCGATGAGCTGAAGATCACGATCAAGAAGTCGCTCGAAAAGAGTGCCGACTTGAAAATGACCTACGATGGCGATCCTGAAGTTCGTGAAATGTTGGATCTGGCGATGAAAATCGAAGGTTTGGCGCGAAATATCGGAACGCACGCTGCCGCGGTGGTGATCGCCGACAAACCGCTGCCCGAGTACGTGCCGCTAACGCGGGTGCCGGGCAAGCAGGACGTCATCACCCAGTGGTCGATGAACGACGTCGAAGCGTCGGGGCTACTGAAGATGGACTTCCTCGGGCTTCGCAACCTGACGATCATGAGCCGGACGGTTAAGTTGATCGAACAAACGACGGGCAAGGTCGTCGATCCGCTCAAGTTCCCGCTGGACGACAAAGCTTCGTATGCATTGCTGCAGCGCGGTGAGACCAAGGGGGTGTTCCAGCTCGAGTCGGGCGGGATTCGTGACCTGTTGACGCGGATGAAGCCTGACCAATTCAGCGACATCATCGCGACCGCCGCTCTGTATCGACCAGGACCGCTCGAAGGCGGGATGGTTGACGATTACGTGAATATCAAACACGGTCGTCAAGAGCCCGAATACAAGCACCCCGTGCTCAAAGAAATTCTTGAAGAGACCAACTCGATCATGGTCTACCAAGAACAAGTGATGCGGATTCTGAACCGACTGGGGAATGTGCCTCTCTCCAAAGCTTACACTTGTATTAAGGCGATCAGTAAGAAGAAAGAGTCCTTGATCAACCAGAACCATGATATTTTCATCGCGGGAAGTATCGAAAATGGACTGGCCGAAAAAGATGCCGAAGATATTTGGAATCTAATCGTCAAGTTTGCGGGTTACGGTTTTAATAAATCGCACAGTACCGCGTACGCGTTGATCGCATTTCAAACGGCCTACCTCAAGGCGCACTACCCCGTCGAATTTATGGCGGCATTGCTGTCAAGCGATATCTCGGGACGTAACTTTAAGCGTAAAGATGCGTTGATCGAGCACATCGAGGATTGCGAACGGATGAACATCGAGGTCGTTAACCCCGATGTGAACCAAAGTGATTCTGATTTCTCGGTTGCCGATGGGAAAATCTTCTTTGCGCTGTCCGCCATTAAGGGCTGTGGGGGGGCAACGGCAATCTCGGTAGCCGAAGAACGCAAAAAAAATGGGCCCTACAAAGATATCTATGACTTCTGTGAACGTGTCGATCAATCGGCTTGTAACAAGTCAGCGATCGAAACGTTGATCAAAGCCGGTGCCATGGATTGCTTTGGTGCCAAACGAAGCCAGTTGGTAGCGGTAATCGAACGGGCGTTGCAGTCCGGCGCTGCGATCCAAGCAGACAAAAAGAGCGGACAAGCCAGTTTGTTTGGTGCGTTTGATGACGAAGAGGAGGAGCAAGAAGCCAAGGCTTCGGCGCCCCTACCGGAGATGGACGAGTGGCCTGAGCGAGAAAAATTGATCGCCGAAAAGGAAGTCCTCGGCTACTATCTCGATAGCCATCCGTTGGCCGAGTTCGAGCCCAAACTAGCCACCTTCCGAACTCACACGACCGACAAACTCGGCGATATCAAAGATCGCGGCGAAGTCACCCTTGGCGGGATGATCAGTTCGATCAAAATTGCGCATACCAAAAATCCGAAGCCGGGCGCTCCGTCAAAGTATGCGAACTTTGACCTCGAAGACATGCAAGGGGCCATCCGCTGTATCGTGTGGCCGAAAGGATTCGCCGACATCGGGCACCATGTTGTCCCTGATGCCGTGGTTTTGGCGAAAGGCAAAGTGGATCGCCGCGGCGGCGGGGACGAGGCCAACTTGATTGTTGACGAACTGATTCCCCTAGAAGGACTCGGTCAGCGATATACCCACGGCATGCGACTGCGACTTGACGAAGCGACCCATACACCCGAAACGATGACGCGACTGCGTGAGATCTTGCGAGGCTATCCAGGCAAACAAGAAATGATGTTCAGCTTGGAACTGAACGAAGGCGAGGTCGTGCATCTGAAGAGTGAAAAGTACCGCGTCGAGATCACCGAAGAACTTCGCAGTCGCGTTGATGACTTGCTCGG
>NZ_JBFHFD010000547.1:0-5933 GCF_041583735.1 Novipirellula sp. | reverse complement strand
CAGGAGCAGCAGTTCGCTCGCTTCCAAATCGACGCTCCCTCATGTGACAACTGCGGCTCGATCACCGTTCGCAACGGCAACTGCTACCTCTGTCACAACTGTGGCAACAGCATGGGCTGCAGCTAGAGATAACGACGCGTCAATAACACGACCGATCTAACAACGCTGGCCACGGGTGAATTCCCGTGGCCAGCGTTTTTTGTATCAGCACACACAAGGTTACAACATCTAATCGCCAGCTCCGCTCGGGCAAGGTGGCTTGCGGCGTGTCACCTCTCCCAAACTTGTTTGGGAAGTGGCCCGAGCAGAGCCTCCGGCGATTGCTCGGGTGAGGGCCGTCCGAGCAATCCGGCACAAACGCCGCATCAAGCGTGCGCAACGCGGCCCTCACCCAGACGAAGCCTCAAGGGCTCGTCCGACCTCTCCCCAGCTGCACTCGGGCGAGGTGGATTGCATCACACCACCTCTCCCAAACACCGTTTGGGAAGTGGCCCGAGCAGAGCCTCCGGCGATTGCTCGGGTGAGGGCCGTCCGAGCAAGCCGGCACGAACGCCGCATCAAGCGTGCTCAACGCGGCCCTCACCCGGACGAGGCCTCAAGGGCCCGCCCGACCTCTCCCCAGCTGCGCTCGGGCGAGGTGGCTTGCGACTTCGTTACTTCCACACCGAATCCATGAACTCAACAAAGAAATCCCAGTCGATTTGTCCGAGCCCGTGGTCGCCACTGCGGATGTGATAGCCGGTTTGGCCGACGATCCGCTGCCCACCGAGCGGCGGCATCGTTTCCTCGGCAATGGCTTCCTTACCCAATAACTCGAATACCGGGGCGGCCGCGACAAGCGAGCCGTATTCACCGCGTGGATCGGCCCACAAATCGTTATCGGAACTGGTCACATAAACCGCTCGCGGCGCGACCAAGGCGATCGCTTCATGCTGGTCGATCGGCAGCTCGTTCTCACGGTCCGCATAGCTGGCAAACTGGGGCGTGAACCAGTGAGGAAACACGGTGGTGATTTGCTTGACCGTTTCTCCATAGCCGCGACGCGAAAGCGCGGCGCCACCACAGCCGGAATTGTTGCTGTACGCGATCGCAAAGCGTTCGTCTTCGGCCGCAGCCCAAATCGCCGCCTTGCCGCCACGCGAATGCCCGACGACCGCAACCCGGTTGGCATCGATTTGGGAGATCGTCGACAAATAATCCAACACCCGGCTTGCTCCCCATCCCCAAGCCGACAAACTGCGCCAAGCGTCATCGGTGGGCGGTTTGCCGTCGGCAAAGAACGATCGAATCCCGTCAGCGTAGTCGTTCTTGTTATCAGGATCGACGTGCGAGGTGTAGAAGGTCGCCGCTGCATAGCCTTGCTGCAACAACGTTTTCACAGGCCAATACGGATCCGGCTCACTCACCGCCTTTTCCAACGGAATGAAATAGCGATTGTTGATCGCGACCACCGCAGGCGTTTTTCCCGCTACTCGATTCGGCGTAAACACAACAAAAGGGAACGTGTACGTTCGCTGGTCGATCGTGATGATCGCCTTCATGCTGCGTCCGTTGGCCAGTCCATCGAACGCGTTTTCGATTTCCTTCGTCGTTTCAAACGTGACTTGGTACGCAGTGTCCGGGCGGCGACCGTAGACCAAGTGGCGAAACTGTTCCAAAAGTTCGGGGCGACGCTTTGTCATCCACTGCTGTGCCGAGCTGACCTTGGTCCCATCGATCATCGTCAGCGGATCGGGAAGCTCGTAATCGGGCACCTTCGACTCGTCGTAATTGAAGGAGCGTTTGGCACTCAGTTTTTTAACCAAGTCCGGGTTCGCCGACCAAGCAGCGGGCTCTTCGGCGATCGCAAAGCCGGTTGTGAACAAGACAGCAAAAAAGCTGCTAAACACTGCGGTGGAGAATTGATTCGTCAAGTAAAGCATCGATTGGAACTCGAAGGGGGTGGGAGGAAGGGAGAGGGGGAGAGTGGGAGAGGGGGAGTTGGGAGTGGTCTTGCGGCATGTCACCTCTCCCAAACTTGTTTGGGAGAGGTCGAGCAGAGCCTCCGGCGATTGCTCGGGTGAGGGCCGTCCGAGCAAGCCGAAGTCGAACGCCGCATCAAGTGTGCTCAACGCGGCCCTCACCCGGACGCGGCCGAAAGGGCTCGTCCGACCTCTCCCCAGCTGCGCTCGGGCGAGGTGGCTGCGGCATGTCACCTCTCCCAAACCTGTTTGGGAGAGGTCGAGCAGAGCCTCCGGGGATTGCTCGGGTGAGGGCTGACCGAGCAAGCCGGCACGAACGCCGCATCAAGTGTACTTAACGCGGCCCTCACCCGGACGAAGCCTAAAGGGCTCGTCCGACCTCTCCCCCGCTGCGCTCGGGCAAGGTGGCTAAGTGAGTCCCCCGTCAATCAGCAACTCACTTGGCTGGCGCCAACGCCGCGCGGGTCGGTTCGATCTTTGCCGTCGGGGTGGCGTCGGCGGCAAGATCGCCCATTGCGTACTGGATTCCGTCGAGCATGTGTTTCAGCGCCGCTGGATTGCTGAAGGTTTCATTACGGTGTCCGAGATTGGTATAGAACACACGTCCGTCGCCCGCGGTGCGAATCCACGATACCGGTACTTCACGAGGTCCGTCTTTAATTTGCTTCGAAACCTCTTCCTTGCTCATATCCAAACTGACCAAGATCCGCAGCACTTGAGGGCCTTCGTACGAGTCCGATTTGTATTGGTAGATCTCGTCTTGGTGCCAGAACCCTTTGCCCGCGAACGCCTGGTTGAGTACATGATCGGGATCATCCAATTTGAATGCCCAGGTGCCGCCTGCGGTCCAGGGATGGCCACCGAATTCGCCGCCCACGATCGCGCGGCACTCGGGGTGACGGCCAAAATTGTCGCTCGCTGCATGGAAGCCGACCAAGCCTTTACCGCCCGAGATGAAATCGAGAAACGCGTTTTGCTGAGCCGGGGTTTCAAAATGCATTCCTGTTGTGTTGTTCAGCAAAATACAATCGTACTGTTTCAAGTTTTCGCTTGTGAACACGTCATAGGTGTCGGCAAAATCGGCCTCGAACGCCCCTGTTTTCTGTCCCATTTGTTTGACCGCTTCGTTCGCATACGGAATCGAGCCGTGAACGAATCCTTCACAGCGATAAAACACCAACACGCGGCGTGCCTGTTTCGGCGGTACAGCCAATTGTTTGGGAACGGCATTTTCGATTTTGCTCAACTGTTCATCGCTGAGTGGTTTAAAATGCTTGTCCTTCTTTTCTTGCCAAGCGTCCGGCTTGTCCTCCGCAAAACAGGCACCCGAACAAAGACAAGTCAATAGAGTTAGTAGGAGCAGTCGGTTCACGGTGAGATTCCGAAAAAAGAGGGTGGGCAGTGGGGCCAGTAGGTTACCAGTCTACTCTCGTTTTTCACCGAATCGCTACAGTCGGAGCCCAAAAATCATGAGCGCGGACGAGTTACCTGCGAAGCGTCCCCAGCAAACTGCCTAAATTTGCCCCGAAACAGCCAAAGACATAGTGTCTTGATTAGCAGCGTGCGTCGTGTTACGCTAGGGCTGATTGTGCGAACGATGTTGTTAGCGGCACGGCGTGAGCCGTCCGGTTGCAGCGAGCAAGACGTTAGATTTTGACCATGCGAGACCCATCGCCGTATCACGACAAACATCCGTTTTGGGCGAGCACGGACGCGGCATTCATCAGATGACATCACTCAGGGAAGCGTAACTTAGGAAAGATTGATGCCACGAGCACCAAAAGATGTAACCGAAGCTGAGCTGGCTGTTCTGCAGCAGTTATGGGACCAAGGTCCTGTTACGATTCGGACACTGACCGATACGTTGTACCCCGATGGTGGCGGATCGGAGTATGCGACGGTCCAGAAGCTGCTCGAGCGACTAAACAAGAAGGGTTACGTAGAGCGAAATCGCGAAACGTGGCCGCATCACTTTACAGCGACTGTCGGACGCGATGAATTGATCGGTCGGCGACTACAAACAACGGCAGATCAATTGTGCGAAGGAGCGTTACAACCGTTGTTGACCACGCTGGTTAAATCCGACCGATTGTCGGCTCAAGATCGCAATTCGCTGCGTAGTTTGCTGGATGAATTGGATAAAGATCCGAAGCAAAAACGGTCATAGCCAGAGAACAATCGATGTACTCCTTTGTGGAATCATGCCTGTTGAACGCGGCGACCGCCAGTATTTTGGCTGGGTTCGTATTCGCCTTTGGCCGCTTGGTGCATCGCCCCGCAATCACACACGTCTTGTGGATCGTGGTGCTGATCAAGTTGGTGACGCCGCCGATCGTCGACGTGCCCGTCGGCATAAAGTTGCAATCGTTGGCATCGCTCGCTGAACCCGCCGCGATCGTTCACACAGCAACCTCGAATACCAAGTTGCCAGCGGTGAACATAGATCCGTCTCAGGTCCCCACCGGCTCGCCAAACAGCCAACCGATTGCATCGGCGGACATGACTCGTCCCCAGTCAATACATCGGGAATCCGTAGCGACGTCTCCGCTTCAATCTGCAGCGATTGCGGAAATGTCGGTCGCGATGCCACGTCGATCGTTATCACCCGCAATGGGAATCAAAGTCTTTGTGATCGCCGTGTTAAGCGTTTGGGCGATAGGGACGTTTGCTTGGTTTGGAATCCAGGGACGTCGGATTTGGATTTTCGTGAACGTGGTGCGTTCGGCGCCGATCGCATCAAAACAAATTCAACAACGGGCTGCCGAACTTGCGTTGCGAATGGGCATCCGCCGCGCTCCGCAGATTTGTGTGCTTGATGCTACCGTTTCGCCGATCCTGTTCGCCATTGGTTGGCGTGCACGGATCCTTTTTCCTGCAACGCTGCTGCAGCGACTTGACGACGACGCTCAGGCAACGCTTTTGACTCATGAATTGGCCCATTTTTACCGTGGTGACCACTGGGTCCGATTATTAGAGTTTGTTGTTACGGGTCTGTTTTGGTGGCACCCGGTCGTATGGATCGCGCGACGTGAAATCGAGGTTAGCGAAGAACATTGCTGTGATGCTTGGGTGGTCGATCAATTTCCCGAGCATCCGCGAACGTATGTCGAAGCATTGCTGGACACGATCGATTTTTTGTCCGAGGATCGGCCCCCGGTCGCCCCCATCACCACCGGACTCGGCCAGGTTTCTTTCCTGCGTGCACGAGTTCGCATCATCATGTCTGGGGTGGCCCCAAAATCGATGTCCACGCCGACTCGTGCTGCCATCATCGCCATGGCGGCCGTGATGTTGGCAATCGGACCGAATGTTTTCGACGGAGCGATGCGACGTGCCGATGCATCACTAAAGACGCCAAATGAGAGGGACTATTCGCTCGACTCCGTCCTCGCTCATTCAATCGACACATCCAATGCAAATGAAGATCCCACGACATCTCCTTTGCCCACGGACACCGGTATCATCGATGCTATGCAAGATGCGACAGAGGATTCGGCTGACAATATTTGGGGCGCCGTGAATTCGCACGATGGCCGCTATCAAGTGAGGATCAAAACAACGGGAACCATGCAGTTGGTGGATACGATGGAGCGACGATCGCACGACCTGTCCTCCTTTCAACCCGCATCGATTGCATTTGTGCCGCATCGCGAACAACTGTTGATCGGAAGCTTGGACTCGTCGGTTTATCTAATCGATTGTGCCAGTATCAAAACGTTAGCGGCCTTCACCGGACACCCGTCGGTGGTCGCGTCGGTTGCCGTATCACGCGACGGACGCACGGCGGTATCAGGGTGTCGCGGTGGAGTAGTGAAATTCTGGGATATCGAGTACCAACGCGAGATTGCGAGCCGGCTTCCCAAATTCGAAAACGCGATCAACGGCGTCCGTTTTTCGCCCGACGGACGCTTACTTGCGATTGCATCCGGCGACTGGGTCACCGCGGCAGCGGGCTCGGTCGCAGTCTGGGAT
>NZ_JBFHFD010000546.1:0-5939 GCF_041583735.1 Novipirellula sp. | reverse complement strand
GGCGGGTGTTGATAATCATGAAATCATGACCACCATGGATCTACTGCCGACCTTCGCCAAATTGGCCGGTGCTGAAATTCCAAGTGACCGAGTGATCGATGGCAAGGATATCTGGCCGGTATTGGCTGAAAGCGGAACAACTCCTCACGAGGCCTTCTTTTACCATCAGGGGGACACGCTTGTTGCAGTACGTTCCGGCCAATGGAAACTGCATTTAGGCAAGCCAAGTGGGAAGCGTGCCGCGTCGCCGGTGCTTTTCAATTTACAGCAGGACATCGGGGAAACCACGGATGTATCAAAGGCGAACCCAAAAGTCGTTGCGCGGTTGCGTGCACACATGGTCGCCTTTGAAAAAGAGCTTTCTCAAAACAGCCGCCCGGCCGGTTATGTTGAGAATCCAAAAGCGTTGTCAGCTCGTTGACAAGTAAAGACACTTCTCGGTGAACGCCTCCGTAACACCATGATGTTTAATCCCTCACCACCGGTCGAAACCATTCTGATGCAATGCTGCGATGCTTTGACCGATTTATTCTCCTCCAGCACTGATAACAGTGGAACACATGAAAAACCTACTCGTTGCGATGCTGTTTGCAGCCTTCGGGATTCCCTCGGTTGCCTGGGCCCAGCATGATCCCATCCAGACGTCGGCACGCGTGGTAGCCGAGGATCGGCCGCCGAACTTTGTGATCATTTTCGCGGATGACTTAGGCTATGGAGACCTCGGCTGTTTCGGATCGACGACGATCAAGACGCCCAATCTCGACAAGATGGGGGCCGAAGGGATGCGAATGACCCAATTTTACGCTCAAACCGTTTGCGGGCCTTCACGAGCGGCGTTGATGACCGGGTGTTATCCGCTACGAGTCGCAATCAATCAAAACAAAGTCGAGGTCCATCCAGAACTTCACAGCGATGAAATCACGATCGCCGAAGTGCTGAAGCCGGTCGGCTACACCTCTGCCGCGTTTGGTAAATGGGATTTGGCAGGACACCATGGCGAGAGGTACGTCCGCTCGCTGCTGCCACTGCATCAAGGTTTTGATGAATTCTTTGGGACGTCGACCAGCAACGATTCCAAGGTCGACCTATTCCGCGGCGACGAGGTGATCGAAAAGCGGACCGATATGCGGCTGTTGACACAGCGTTACACTGACGAAGCGATCGACTTTATCCAGCGGAGCAAGGATCAACCGTTCTTTGTCTATCTGGCGCACACGATGCCACACGTGAAGTTGGCGGTTTCAGACGCCTTCAAAGGAAAGTCCGATGGCGGTTTGTACGGTGATGTCGTCCAGGAGATCGACGCCAACGTCGGACGTCTGTTGGAAACTCTTAAATCCGAGAGACTCGACGAAAACACCTACGTCATTTTCACCAGCGACAATGGGCCCTGGTATCTTGGTCGCAGCAAAGGGCATCTGAATAGGATTGGCAAAGATGCGGCGTCGCATGGCGGATCCGCGGCACCCCTTCGCGGCGCGAAAACCTCTACTTGGGAAGGCGGACTGCGTGTCCCTTGTATTTTTCGTGCCCCCGGTAAGATCCCTGCAGGTACAACGTGCGATGAAATTGCATCGACGATGGACCTGTTGCCGACCTTCGCCCGGCTGGCCGGAACCACGGCTCCGACCGATCGGGTGATCGATGGGCATGACATCCGCGATCTGATTCATGGAGTTGCCGGCGCCAAGAGTCCTACCGACGCGTTTTTCTATTATCGCCGTACGCGACTAGAGGCGGTTCGATCGGGGAAATGGAAACTGCATCGAGCTTTTCCTGCGGATCCGCAGTGGTCTCATTACAGCAAGGCGGAAGACGCGATTGACATCACTCGACCGATGTTGTTTGACCTCGAAGCGGACATTGCCGAGACCAAGGATGTGGCCGATCAGCATCCCGAAGTTGTCGCGGAGCTAATAAAATTGATCGAGCAAGCACGCACGGACATCGGCGACCATGATCGAATCGGCGAGAACGCTCGGTTTTTTGATCCGCAACCTCGCCGGCCGGATATCAACAAATCCGCCGCTCGTAAACGCAACCAGAAATGAACATCAAGATATCCATCTTTTCAGGACAGCATCAAATGACATCCGCTTGTGGAACAATTTTGCAAACAATGACGACAGCACAATGGCTTAGGGCGCTGATGGCCATCCTGCTTGCTTTTGTTTCCGGAGGCATTGCATCGTGCCAGGAAACTCAGGCGACGAAATACGATGGCAGTTGGGAATCGCTTCAAAAGATGCCGGTGCCAGCGTGGTTTGATGACGGCAAGATTGGCATCTTCATTCACTGGGGACCGTACAGTGTGATCGGTTACAAGAAGGGCGGTCGCGGCTATGCCGAACATGTGCCGAAGCTGCTCTACGATGATTCGCAGCACTATTATCCGTACATGGACCAGCGATGGGGAGCGCATCCGCCCGAGTTCGGCTACAAAGACATCATCCCGGAATTCAAAGCCGAGAACTGGGATCCTGACGCGTGGGCAAAATTGTTCGCCGACGTTGGTGCGAAGTACGTTGTGCTGACGGCCGAGCATCATGATGGCTGGGCCAACTGGGATTCTGACCTGACGCCTTGGAACGCGGTCGATAAGGGACCAAAACGAGACTTGGTTGGCGACCTTGGCAAGGCCGTGCGGAAGCAAGGACTGAAGTACGCGCCGTCGTATCACCGAGAACGTCATACCGGTTTCTTTGCGAAAGAAAAATACGTGGTTCACAGTGAGCCGCAACCGGATATTGCCGAAGAAATCAAGCGAGTTCCCGAGGCCGCCTCGCTGTACGGACCGTTCAGCTACGACAAAGCGTTTGTCGATGACTACGTCGCCCGTTGGAAAGAGATTCAAACGAAGTACCAACCCGACTTTCTGTGGATGGACGATTTTCCGATCTACACCCGCGACGGCAATCAAGTGCGGGCCGAAAAGATGAAGCCAGAGATCCAATACATGGACGATTCTCTCCGCGGCATGATCACCGACTTCATGAATGATGGTGCCGCGCGTGGACAGGCTGTCTACGTCAACAATAAAGGTGCGAACCGCAATTGGCCTGATGGTGTTGGTTGTTTGGAAAAGGACAATCTGAAACTGAAGGTGATTGGACCGAAATGGCAGAGCTGCACGACGTTTGGAACGTCATTCGGCTATCTCGAAGGCGACAAGTACAAGACCATCGAAAGCGTGATCCACGAGATGGTGGAAGTCATCAGCCGCAATGGAAATTTCCTGATCAACATTGGCCCCAGGGCAGATGGCACGATTGTTCCCGAGCAGTTGGAGCGATTGCATGCGATGGGCGATTGGCTGCGGATCAATGGCGATGCGATTTATGGATCTCGTTATTGGAAACAGAGCGACCAGACGGATGAGCATCTTGTCTTTACCACCAAAGGCAAGAATCTGTATGCGATCAACATGACCGAGCCACAAAAACCTTTTACGATCACCGTCACGAAAGGGTGGAACGCAAATCAGGTAACGTCGGTTCGGCTGCTCGGATCCGACGCAAAGACAACTTGGGAAATGACTCCCCAAGGATTGCAAATCACACCGCCAAAAAATCTCGGCCGCAGCAAGTATGCATGGACCTTTGAAATCGTTACGGATCGCGAGCAGCACGTCCCTAATGTGATTCAGCATGATGCATCCGAGGCTTTGAAAGGTACGAAAAAGGTCGACCTGGATGGGCATGACACTTCGCAGCGTGCCGTTCCGATGGGACCGGCTCATCCCGCGATGAAACCTTTCGTATTGCCGGGATCAAGCGTAGTGATTGAAACCGCATCGAGTGCCGATGGCTTTCAGAAGCTGGCGCCGTCGCTGGCATCCGGCAGGAAGATCACGGCGAATCCGGCAACCCGCAATGATCCGCTGAAGTCGCTGACGGACGGAAAACTGGCTGCGGCAATCGGGCCGGTGTTCGGAAATGGGGTTCGTGGCGGAGCCTATAAAATGGACTTGGGCTCGGCACAATCCGTTTCGGCGATCACCAGTTGGTCTCACAATTGGAAAGGGATCCGCGGTGCTCAAAAGATCGTCCTTTACGGCAGCGACGCGGCGACCGATCCGGGGTGGGATCTGACCCGCTTTACCCCGCTTGGCATCATTAATACGGCAGGCGAGGCAAAGGCGAAGTTCACCGCGGCATCGTTGCGAGCATCGGCCGGACAGTCGCTCGGTCAATTCCGCTGGATTGTCTGGGCCGTGTCCCCAGTGACCGATACGGGCGGCGGCGAGAACACCGCCTTCCAAGAACTTGCGGTCGACGTTCTCGAATCGAAGGATTCTGCTGCCTCCGATAAGCCTAATTTCTTGTTCATCGTTGCCGATGACCAAGCCCCCTTTGATCTTAAAATCTACGATCCTGATTCGGCGCTAGAGACCCCGGTGATTGACCGGCTGGCCGCCGAGGGTTTGGTGATCGATGGAGCCCATCAGATGGGAGCCTGGTGTGGCGGCGTGTGCACTCCATCGCGACATATGATCATGTCCGGCCGCACGCTTTGGCATGTTCCGGATAAACCAAAACAAGGTCGGAATCCGCTTGAGGCGGATCCAAATCATGTGCCACCGGATCTCGCGGACCATACCATGGCGGCGGTTTTCAACGCGGCGGGGTACGATACGATGCGAACGTGCAAGAAGGGAAACAGTTACGCTGCTGCGAATGCGAAGTTCACGGTGGTTCATGATGCCACCAAGCGAGGCGGCACGGATGAGTCCGGCAGCGCGTGGCACGCAAAACAGGTGCTCAACTATCTCGACGAGCGCGAGGCCTCAGGCGACCAAGACCCGTTTTTGATCTATTTCGGTTTTTCACATCCCCACGACACGCGAGACGGAAAGCCTGAGTTGTTAGCCAAATATGGCGCGGTGAATCATCGGGACAAAAACAGCCTCCCAGCGGCCAATCCGAAGCAGCCGAAGCTTCCCAAAAACTATCTCACGAAACACCCGTTCGACAATACAGACATGAAGGTGCGCGACGAGGTGAACGTCAGCGGGGTCTGGAGCAACCGTGATGAAGGCACCATTCGCAACGAGCTGGGCCGCGAGTTTGCTTGTAGCGAAAATATCGACATCCAGATCGGTGCCGTTTTAGAAAAGCTCAAGCAGATGGGCGAACTGGAGAACACCTATATCATCTATACGTCCGACCACGGAATGGCGATCGGTCGGCACGGACTGCAGGGCAAACAGAACCTCTACGAGCACACCTTTCGTGTCCCCTACATCGTGAAAGGTCCCGGCATCAAACCAGGATCTCGTGCGGTGGGGAATATCTACCACCTCGACGCGCTCGCGACCCTGTGCGACCTCGCTGGGATTGAAACGCCAAAGACCAGCGAAGGCATTAGTTTTCAACCAGTTCTCGAAGGCAAGCAGGATACGGTTCGCGATGTGCTTTATGGAGCGTACTGCGGTGGTGCAAAACCCGGAATGCGATGTGTCAAGAATGGCGATTGGAAACTGATCCGCTATGAATCGACCCAAGACGGCGTCAGCGAAACTCAGCTTTTCAATTTGACCGAGAACCCCGATGAACTGTTGCCCCAGCACCACGATCCGAAGCTGATTGCGTTAACGCAGTACACGCCAAATCCGCAGCAAACCAATCTCGCGAGTGATCCGGCCTATGCCGAGAAGCTCGAGGAAATGGAGCAGATTCTGCTGGACCAGATGCGCAAACACTTTGATCCGTATCGCTTCTCCGATCAGCCAGAGGATGGACTGAATACAAAATACATTTCCAATTCGCCAGCACACCAGAATAAGTAAGATACAGAGCTTGACATCTGGAAGCGGCAGTTGAATCAACCACAATCCGTACGTCAGCGGACTCCGCACGCTGTCGCCAAACCGAGGTAACGAAATGAAGACAATGATCGTATTCGTGGGACTTGTACTATTCTGCAATCGGTGTCTCGTC
>NZ_JBFHFD010000545.1:0-5941 GCF_041583735.1 Novipirellula sp. | reverse complement strand
CGAGATCTCCTAGACCTTCCACGCTGGCAAATGCGTTCTGTTCGTCAGTCGGTTTGACCACGCCCGACGATCCACATCCGATCCAAGTCAAAGTGGACAGCATCAGAGCGGCGACCACCAATTTATTCAATTTCATTCGTTTTTTTCCTTTGTTACAACAGGATTGTTTTCGATTATTGCTCGTTAATGACTTCGCTATTCTGAGCGGTGCTCATCGGTCGCCAGATATTCAGGTTATCGACCGAGTCGGTGACAAACCGCACGCCGCCATCGGCCATCAACACGTTCACCCCACCGGTGTGATAACTGCGGGCGGCCGCGTAGATCGCCGCGGTAGAACGCTCCTCTTCACACGCCAATCGCGGCTTGCTGACGTCCGCAATATCTTCACCACAAGCCGCCAGGATGTCCTTCTCGCTTGAGTTGGGATTTTGGAACGCCGAAAAGATGGTGGCTCCCATCGCGGGTGACATCCAAACGCCACGAATGTCGGTTTGTGATTCGGCCGCAATGATCTCACTCATCGCGATCGTGTTACTCAAACCATCGGTAAAATCGCGACTCTGCATCCCATTTCGATTTTGAAAACGATCGCCCGCGGTGGTTGTGCCGCCGACCGTCGTGATGATCTTTTCTTGATTAACATAGTAGGTACCAAACGCGCCACGGGTCTCCTTTTGCTCCCAAGACAACATGTCACCCGATCCCCAACACGCGGCATAGTTGTTGCCTTTGGCGAGTGCTTCGAGTCCATAGCTGCCGTCAGAGAATTGACCACTCACGGAGGGTGCCGAGGGGCATTTGTCAAAACCACTCAATTGCTCGCGTCCGAGGTTCCCCAGAGCGTCAATCGCTTCGCAGTGATCACAGGGGTTGGAGGTGTGATCATCACCGCGGTCGTCCTCACAACGCTGGACCATTTCCCACATCGCCGGCTGTTCCATGTAGGGGAACAGCATTGGCAACCAGTGCCAACCCAATTCATTTTGACCGTGCTGCCAGCCGCCTGTTTTGAAGCGGTTACCGGACTCGTCATAGTTCACATTTCCCGGCGGGAACGCACCAAAGGCCGACATGTGGTTGTGCATCGCCAAACCAAACTGCTTCATGTTGTTTTGACATTGCATCCGGCGAGCCGCTTCACGGGCCGCCTGAACAGCGGGCAGCAACAACCCCACCAGAACTCCGATGATGGCGATAACCACCAGTAGCTCTACCAGAGTAAACGCTGAGCGTTGAGGGGACACCGAATTACCACGCTTGTTATGCGTAATCCGCATTCACGAATTCCTTGAACGAGAGAGAGACAATATGTTTCAGAACTGCGAGCGGAATTAAAGCGAATGCGTGTTGAAATTCGGCGCAGAAACGATGAAGGAATTCTTAAGATGCGCAGCCCTCCACTGAAGGAGCCCGACACACGCACAGAACCGGCTTAGCGGGCACTTCACGCCCGCTGCCCCCACTTCAATATACAAGATTTAACAAGCTATAGACTTACCCCCCGACAAAAACGAATGCTTACAGCCGCGGAGTAAAGCGTCTGCGCTAGACGATCGACCATTGCCATCTATTCGGCACTCAGCAGGTGGTTTAGTAGCGGTGCGACGAGGGGCTTCGCCCGGCAAAATTCAAGTATCTGCTCAAGCTGCAACCGGACGGGCCCCGCGTCGCGGGCGTTACGAAAGTTGATGGCACGGGGCTATTGCCCTTCGATTACCTCTTGGTTCTGAGCCGTACTCATGGGACGCCAAATATTGAGATTGTCGACCGAATCGGTCACAAAGCGAACGCCGCCGTCTGCCATCAAAACATTCACGCCGCCGGTGTGGTAACTGCGTGCCGCAGCGTAGATTGCCGCGGTATCACGCTCTTCCTCGCAAGCCAAGCGAGGCTTGGTCACGTCGGCGATGTCCTCACCACAGGCCGCCAAGATGTCTTTCTCATCCGAGTTGGGGTTTCGAAATGCGGAGAAAATGGTCGCGCCCATGGCCGGTGACATCCAAACGCCGCGAATGTCGGTTTGCGACTCGGCTGCAATGATCTCGCTCATCGCAATCGTGTTACTCAAACCGTCCGTAAAATCACGGCTTTGCATGCCGTTGCGGCTTTGAAAACGGTCGCCCGCCGATATGGGAGGGCCTAAGGTGACGATCTTGTCCTGGTGGACATAGTAGGTACCAAATGCACCGCGAGTCTCCTGTTCCTCCCACGACAACATATCACCAGACCCCCAACACGCGGCGTAGTTGTTGCCTTTTGCGAGTGCTTCTAAACCGTAGCTGCCATCTGAAAACTGGCCGCTCACCGAGGGTGCCGAAGGGCACTTGTCAAAGGACGCTAGTTGCTCACGCCCAAGATGCTCGAACTCGGCAAAATACTCACAGTGATCGCATGGATTGGAGATATGCTGGTCCGCCCGTTCCTCTTCACATCGCTGAACCAATTCCCACATGCCGGGTTGCTCTAGATAGGGGAACAACATTGGCAACCAGTGCCACCCCAATTCGTTTTGTCCGTGCTGCCAACCGCCGGTCTTGAAGCGGTTACCCGACTCGTCATAGTTCACATTGCCTGGCGGAAACGATCCAAATGCCGACATATGGTTGTGCATCGCCAAACCAAACTGCTTCATATTGTTCTGGCACTGCATGCGACGAGCGGCCTCACGAGCCGCTTGGACCGCAGGCAACAGGAGCCCAACAAGTACGCCAATGATGGCAATCACCACCAATAACTCGACCAACGTAAACGCCGCACGCCGAGCATGCAGCGTCCCACGTTCTTCTCGAGTAATCCCAAACCACATCCGCTTCACCTTTGACATTGAGTTCTAAAAAGACTTTAAAGACGAGCGGCGATTTGAACGAGCAAGTGTTGTCGTTAGACCTACAACAAGTGAAGATTGGCTGAAGAAGAGGGACAACCTTGAAAAAAGGGATGGGTGCTGAGCAACAAACGGACAGCGTAGCCACCACTCCCCTCACAGGGAGCGGTTCAACAAAAAATCGCTCGCCGGAGGATGCCGGGCGAGCGATTTAAATGTGTCAAAGAATTACTTCGACTTACTCGAGAAAGCCGATCAACCTCGCTTGGATCAAACCATTACTGATCGACGATTTCGCCGTTTTGAGCGGTACTCATCGGCCGCCAAACATTCAGGTTGTCGACGGAATCGGTGACAAAGCGAACACCGCCGTCGGCCATCAACACGTTCACACCGCCGGTGTGGTAACTGCGTGCCGCAGCGTAAATCGCTGCCGTATCCTGGACCTCATCACAGGCCAAACGGGGCTTCTTGCCGTCATCATCGATATCCGCGCCACAGGCCGCCAATACATCCTTCTCGCTCGAGTTTGGATTTAAGAAAGTCGAGAAAATCGTGGCCCCCATTGCAGGCGACATCCAAACACCGCGGATGTCAGTCTTGGACTCGGCCGCAATCACTTCGCTCATCGCAATCGTGTTGCTCAACCCGTCGAGGAAATCGCGGCTTTTCATCCCATTTCGATTTTGAAAACGATCGCCTGCGACGCCGTTTTTGAAAATCTTTGATTCGTCGACGTAATAGGTACCAAACGCACCTCGCGTTTCTTTTGATTCCCACGACAACATGTCGCCGGAACCCCAATTCACAGCGTAGTTATTGCCCTTGGCAAGGGCCTCTAACCCATAAGCACCGTCAGAAAACTGCTCACGCACAACGGGCGCCGAAGGACACGAATTGAACCCGCCCAGAGGTTCACGCCCCAAGTGCCCCAGTGCCGCGCTGTATTCGCAGTGGTCGCAAGGGTTCATCGCTTGGCCGGGAACCGCGTCGTCACAGCGTTGGACCAATTCCCACAACGCAGGCTGTTCCATGTAGGGGAACAGCATTGGTAACCAGTGCCATCCCAATTCGTCTTGGCCATGCTGCCAGCCACCCGTTTTGAACCGATTCTCGTGCTCGTCGTAATTGACGTTACCTGGCGGAAACGCGCCAAACGCGGACATGTGGTTGTGCATTGCCAAACCGAATTGCTTCATGTTGTTTTGGCACTGCATGCGGCGTGCTGCTTCGCGTGCCGCCTGAACAGCGGGCAACAGCAGTCCCACGAGGACTCCGATGATCGCAATCACCACCAACAGTTCGACAAGCGTGAATGCCGAACGCTTACAGTGAGAGACGCCACGATTTTTTTGACTCAATTTAGATCCTTCATCAGTTAAACATGGTTGTTTGAAAATGTGGACAATCCGCCTCTTTGTCAAAGGCGATTTCCAGCGGGAGCGATCAGGATTAAAGAGAGCCGATGTTGGTTTTCAGCGCTAAGTTCGTGAACGTACCTTTAAGATTCAGTAGCGACCCCGACGCACCAAAGCAATGCAGGGCTTGCTCACCTCCGCAGCAAAGCAAGGGGAAATAGCGTCCCACAGCGAAAGAAAGATCGCCCATAAAAAAATCGACTTTTTTGCGGATTGCGTCGAGCATCGCTGAGCGACGAGGTGAACGGCTTGTTGATTTACTGAGCCGCGACGCGTCAGCGGCCGAGTCCCACACACGCGCCGGTGCCTTACGGCCAGTGTCATCTACCTTGGCCCTCGCCGGGGGAAAATTTGAAGCGATGCGCACCCCATTCGCTGCAACGTTGTATGGCGACTGCGGCGAAGCCACGATCAGTTCACGCTCTGGCGTATGCCGGCGCCGGAATCATCAATGAAAAAGGCGTCAAAATCGGGAGCCCCCTCGGCTGTCCCTTCGAGATCGTATTCATCGGAGATCAATGATCCAATGTGGGCCTGTAGCCGCCGGGCACCCTCGGGCAACGCGTGATGCGTGGCCACCTCGCTGGCAAAGTTGATCAGGTCATACACGCGAGCTTTGCTGGGCAAGATCCGGCGACGCTTGTCGCTGAGTGCCTCGAGATTCGCAAGTCCATACAGTTCGCTGAGGTTGCCTGCCATGCTGCGAAAACGACCGATCAAACCATCACATGTCAATTGTCGTTCACGCTGAGCACGATCTAACACCACCCCCAATTGCAGACACTCGTGCACCGACGCCCACGAGGTTTGGCTCGATTCAAACCGCTGGCGAATCGCGGCATAACCGTCGCCGTTGTCATAGGACTCGAGCGCACGGGCGATACAGTAGTCCATCTTTTTGCCAACCGGAATGTCACTGCGAAACGCCTTGGCGTAGCCGATCATGCCATTTTGACAAATCAGCCGCAACATGGACAAGAACAACCGCGGGTGCCCAAAACCATCCACCGGCGTTTCCAAGCAGAAGCGGTCGTGGAATTGATCGCCTCCGATCTGCAGCGATCGCGATCCGCCTCGCGGTTGGTGCGTGCTGATCAACAATCCCTCGTGATATCGCACATCCGTACCACCGTACTGTTCGACCAATGCTGCGATTTCGTGATAACGAATCACCGGCCGCTTGACATTGGTGACGGCCAGCAGCGTGCCTTCGGTTTCCTGCTTTCCTCCGGCATGCTCGGCAATACAAAACCGAAAGGCATCATCGGAGTTTTGCTGACTGATCCGGGCAAAAACTTCGTCGGGCGAGAAATAGCGGAAGACATTTTCGGCGATGCCAAAGCGTGTAAAGAACGACCGCCAAAATCGCCGTGACGCCGTAACCACACGGCCGTCAATCTCGAGGTGACGCAGCTTGACTCGGCCATTTTCCGTCCGTTGGACCTTGTGAACCTTCAAGTCCGCAACGGTCGCATGACCATAACAAAAGCGGGGTGAATTTTGCTTTGAAGCTGACGCGTGGGTTTCGGACAACGAGGGTTGAACAATTTCAGTAGACATCACCGGGGGACTCCTGAGATAGAGATGGAAAACGAGCGAAAAGAAACAGAGGCGATAGAGATCTATTGAGCGCGAGAAAACCATGCTTTGGCGGCCTTGCCGCGATGCATCGCAACCAATTTCGGAAGCGAGACTT
>NZ_JBFHFD010000544.1:0-5949 GCF_041583735.1 Novipirellula sp. | reverse complement strand
GCAAGTCGCAGCGACGCTCAGCGGCGGCGAGTTATTGCGAGCGGGACTGGCGTGCGTCCTTGGCTGTCCCGTTCCCCCACCGCTACTGATCCTGGATGAACCCACCAATCACTTGGACCTTGAATCGATTGAATCCGTCGAGTCGGGGTTAAAAGCCTATGACGGCGCAATCATCGTCGTCAGCCACGATGTGTCGTTTCTAAAGTCGATTGGGGTGACGCGTGAAGTGATGCTTGAGGACGACGAATCAAAAAATCAGTTTCAGTGAAGCAAGAAGCCTCGGCAACGAATCGCGCAGAAAGGTAGAAACGATCGACCAGCCGAATGGATTTTATAGCGAAGCGGCACGAGCCGCCCGGTCAATTTCGAACGTTTTGTTCGTCGCAACGGGCGGGCCCCGCACCGCTACCCGACGCGGGCGGCCCTCGCCTTGCGAAGACCATTTGCAATTCGATGAAATCAACAATCCGTCGGCGAATCCCGCAATCATCAATGCTACTATCATCTCAGGTTGTGCGAGCGTGCACATCCTGATGATCGTGCACGCACGGTCTTAGCGACGTGTGCGCTCAGCGGACTGTGTTGCATTCGCCTCAGAGTCACCATCTTCACGTAGACTTTGATGGCATCGCACACAGCTGACGGTCAAATGGTTGTACGCCAAGGTGACACCGTCGATGTTCTTCCGTTTCGATTGTTTGATCAATTCATCCGTGACGAATTCAAATGTATTGACGTGTTTGCGATACTCTTTGTTACGACTCCGCACGAATCCTTCCATCGTATTAAGAATTCGCATTTTTTGAGCATTCGCTTGGATCGTATCAAAGTCCTGCATCGCTAGACCACGCAAGATGGCGGTTGAGTATTCCAATTTCTTTTCCATCCAAAAATCAAGCGGTTTCTCTTCGGATTCAACAATCTCCGTGGCCGTGCTGGATGGCTCTTGTGCGAATGAAACCGGCAGCAATACTAAACTGGCAATGACCCAAAATAGCGTCTTCATGATCTGTCTTTCGATGGTTGCGAAACGAAGTGAGGAACGATTCACTTGCAACAGGGCAAACCGAGTGCCGCGATCAAAAGAATTATCGGTCGCTTCATGACGACGCCACTGCATCCACACGAATTGCATCCACACGAATCACACACGACGCGGCGCTACCGTCCATTTCAAAACCCTTTGCGTGAATTTCATTATGCCTGCACCACCCTCCGTCCCACTTTGGCAAGTCGACGCGTTTACCGAGCGTCCTTTTCATGGCAATCCTGCCGCAGTTTGTCTCCTCGACACCGCCGCGAATCCTGAATGGATGCAGCACGTCGCGGCCGAGATGAATCTTGCAGAGACCGCATTTGTTACTCCCACTCGCATCAAAAACACTTTTGATTTGCGTTGGTTCACCCCCACCACCGAAGTCGATCTGTGCGGCCATGCCACCTTGGCCGCCGCCCACGTTTTGATTGAACAACGACAAGTCGACGAGTGCGTCCCCATCCGTTTCCAAACACGTAGCGGAGAGCTGAAGTGTCAACCGAAGGAAAGAAAAATCGCACTCGATTTCCCATCGACTCCCGCCAACGAATCACTTGATGCGACGGAGACACAAGCATGCCAGTCCGTACTTGGCATCACCGCAATTTTTGCAGCACGCACGAAATTCGATATTCTGTTGGTCGTGGAGGATCCACAAACCGTGCGTGAGCTGAAGCCAAATTTCGTCTCGATGGCGGACATTGAAACTCGGGGAATTATCGTGACCGCGTGTGCGGATGAAGAGGGGGTCGATTTTGTCTCGCGATTTTTCGCCCCACGCTGCGGGATCAACGAGGATCCGGTAACCGGATCGGCGCACTGCTGTTTGGCTCCCTATTGGTCAGCCCGGTTAGGACGGAATCCACTGATCGGATACCAAGCTTCCTCACGAGGCGGCATGGTCCACGCCGAAATCAAGGGCGACCGCGTCCAACTTAGTGGCAACGCTGTGACCGTGATGGAAGGCAAATTGTGGACCACCCCATGAATTCTGTGGCGCCAATCCATTTAAGGCATTATGATCCTTCGGACGCTCCGGCGCTACTAGCCCTGTTTTGCGACACGGTACGGCGTATCAATTTTCGTGACTACACCCTCGAGCAAATCGAGGCTTGGGCGCCGGCCGACATGCCGATTGAGCCTTGGGCAAGCCGATTTGAAGGCAAAATTGCCTATGTGGCTCAGCGAGGGCAATCCATTGCGGGTTTTGCCGATATGACATCAAGCGGGTATTTGGATCGCTTGTTTGTTTCGGCGGACTTTCAGCGACAAGGCGTGGCCAGGAAACTGCTGCGAGTGATGTTGCAGCGTGCCGCCGACCTGCAACTATCCGAAGTGACAACCGAAGCCAGCATCACTGCAAAGCCATTTTTTCTTGCTGAGTCGTTTGTCGTGGTCCAAAAGCAAACGGTGACCTGCCGTGGCGTCGAATTTACAAATTTCCTAATGCGACGCAGCGTCAGCTAAGCTCGTCAAGGCAACATCTCAGCGAAAGTCAACGATCACGGGACGATGGTCTGAACCAATATCCGGACCGACAAAATGACTGGCGACCTCGATTTCCGACCCCACCAATACGTGATCGATTATTAGCCCCGGCAGCGGTAACGAGCTCGGATTCCAAGTGCTGTGTAGTCCCTGTCCATTTGATGAGTTTCGCAAACCGGATTGTTTTCTCAATCGCCGAAACCAATACGACCACGGCGTGCAGTTCAAATCGCCTGCCACCAGGATTCGCTGGCCGCCCTGTTGTTTCACGTGCTCGGCGATAGCGTCAAACGTCCGGTTCCGGTCCTGCCAGTTGGAGGGTCGCATCGGAGGCAACGGATGTGTCGCGATAAGCTGTATCGGATCGCCATCGGGCAAATCGAGATCCATCACCACCGAAGGTAATTGCGTCTCCGCCGAGAACGAGACCACATCGCATTTTGACCAGCGATGTTTGCTAAAGACCGACATGCCGAAATTGTCTTCGCGAGGCAACAATCGGCGAAACGGATAAGTGTCGCGTAGTCCAAGCTGTAACGCACGCGTCCATTCCGCGTCCGTCTCTTGTAGCACAACCAAGTCCGGGTCGGTCTCTGCGATCACTCGCAGCACGGCGGCATGATTCGTGTTCCGCGTCAACACGTTTGCCGTCATCAACCGGTAAGTCGTGCCGGTAACTGGATCTGTCGGCCAATAAAACGGTAACAAACTGATCAGCAAACCGCCGCCGATCACAAGCAGGATTCCGCCGACGCGATGCCGCCTAAGCAGCACCAACCCAATTCCCGCCCCCAACAATCCCATTGTCGTTTGCACACGCAGATGGCTGGCCAAGTCCAGCAAATAATGCCATCTACCAAACATTCCGGCGGTCATCGCGGCAATCGCAACCAGTGCCGACGTGATTAGGAAAAGTTCCATGCACCGTTTTAATGCAAATCCAGAAACATGCACTGGACCGCGTTGATGTCCCGGTGGGTCCGATTGCTTGGCATCATCGCTAGTCATGCAGATCGAGTTGCGGGAACGAGTTGCGGGCAGAGTTGACGGTGGTGTCGATGACAAGAAAGTTGTCGCGTATAAATACGCTCATCCATCATGGCTGCCGCGACGTGACTGCCGGCTTCTCATCGTCCTTCTTCGTTTCGGAGACTTGCCGACGGTAGCCGACAAGGTAAAGCTCGCTATCTTTGGGAGCTTTGAATTCTTTAGGAAAATCGGTGCCCGATAGATCATAACAAACACGCATCGCATCCGCGTTTTTGATCTCGTAGATCGCCAAGATCATCTTGCCTTTATTGGGGCCCTCGGTGCTGTTGATCGTCATTCGCTTGGGGGTCGTCGTCGGATCGAGCGTGAATGTGCCGATGTCAGAGTGATCTTCTCCTTCGACAGCGACCTCGTACTTATTCTTGTTGATCTTCAACGTGATTGCCTTTAGCGCCGGAGGCGGAATCAGAACGCCACTGAGCATCGCTCCCTTGGGCTTCCAAATCCCGTCGAACGTAAACTTACTCTCGTCAGAAACAGCACCGGTATGGTTCCCATTTTGAGGTGGGTCCGCAAAGGCAGCGTGAACCAACCCTAGGCAAAGTAGCGCAACAAGGAAGCAAAATCGCATCGGGACACCGTCGGTTGAAATGCAAACAAGGGCAGCAAAACAAGAATAATCTTATCGACGGGCAGCAGGCCGATTACGGCTTCTCAAGCCGAATTGATTAAGCCTGGACCCCGGATAAGATTAGTATAAACGCCGATAATCGTCACGGGTGTGTCGAATAGAGATTGTTCTGACAACGGCACGGCACCGTTTGAATTCATTTGCATTTGAAGAGGCTTTATGCAAGTCCGACAGGCTGAAATCGGTGATCAAATCGACCTCGAACGTATTTATAGCGACTCGATTTCGTTGGCCGCCTGGTTGCCCGATTCGGTCCGCCGCAGCGTCATTTCCTTCGCGGCGGATTCTGAGGGCGAAATCGTTCACGTTGCGAGTGACGCCGTGAACAAGGTGCAGGGTTTCATCTCGGTGTGGCAACCCGAATCGTTTATCCATCACTTGTACGTCGCCCCCTCGTTTCAGCAGCAGGGTGTGGGAACGATGCTGTTGCAGTCGCTCGATACATGGTTACCACGTCCATGGCGTCTGAAGTGCACCCAAGCAAACGAAGCGGCGTTCGCGTTTTACAAGAAACGCGGATGGAACGTCATCGAACCGGGGCAGAGCGATCATGGCCCCTACTGGCTGATGCAATGCGAATCGATCCCGATCGCAATCCAACGCAGATGAATTGCCACGGACTAGCGATTGGTCGATCGGTCGGCGATCCACATCGCGACGTTGGGCCAAAGTTGACGATGCGACCGAGATCCCACTGCCAACCCAATGTGCCCCGCATCAATCGACATTGCCTGTACGTCTTTGGAACGGACGTATTTTTCAATCGCCAAGGTAGAGGCTGCCGGGACGAGATCGTCGCGGTCGGCAACCAGCATTAGCAGCGGACAAGTGATCTCGCTGAGCCGAACCAATTTACCATTCAGACGGAATTCGCCTTTGATTAGCTCGTTGCGTTGGTACAGTTTCTTCACAAACTCGCGGAACGTTTCGCCGGCAATTGGGATATTGTCGTTCGCCCAATGTTCCATCGCGAAGTAGTTTTCCAAGAAATCCTCGTCGTCTAACTTTTCATAAAAACTTTGATATTTTGCCACAAAGTTTTGGAGCGGATCACGTAATTGAAACGTCGACTGCAAAAACGATCCGGGGCAATTTCCAAACGCATCGATCAGACCGTCGACATCAAAGTGCTCTTCGCGAGTCCATAGATTCAGCAAACCACCATTGTTGTCAAAGTCGATGGGAGCCGCCATCAAGATCAAATTCCGCACCTGGGATTGGTACAATGCCGTGAACATCGTGGACATTGTGCCCCCCATGCAGTAACCCAGCAAATTGATCTGAGACGAGTCCGCGTCCTCACAAACGAAGTCGACGACGTTCTTTAAAAAACCGCAGACATAGTCCTTCAACCTCAACGAACGATCGGCCGCGGTGGGGATTCCCCAATCAATCAAATAGACTTCAAAGCCTCGCTTCAACAATTGACGAACGACGCTCCGTCGGGATTCCAAATCCAGAATGTAAGGCCGATTGACCAATGCGTAGCAAATCAAGATCGGCTCGGCCAAATCGACTGAATCGTTGCGAAAACGCAACAATTGAAGTGCGTCTTCCTCGTACACCACGTCATGTGGCGAATGTGCGATCTGCACGTTGCCGACGATCTTAGGCACCTTGGCCATGTTCAGCATCCGCTCTTGCATCCGAAACGTTTCTTGCCAAGCCATTTTTTGGTAATCAAAGAACATATCCAAAAGAGGTGTCATGTTCACGGTTCCAGTGTGAGTGTCGAAGGTTGAAT